>NZ_JAGBKN010000029.1:0-30495 GCF_017498075.1 Psychrobacter halodurans | reverse complement strand
TTTTAAATATGGCGCAGCGGACGGGACTCGAACCCGCGACCCCCGGCGTGACAGGCCGGTATTCTAACCAACTGAACTACCGCTGCTTAGGTCGTTTTAGCATCTTGCCTTTATAAAAGGCCCACTTGCTAATAAGTGGTGGGTGATGACGGATTCGAACCGCCGACATTCTGCGTGTAAGGCAGACGCTCTACCAACTGAGCTAATCACCCGCTCTGTGGGTGTGTATTATATAGATTTAGATATGGCTGTCAAACGATATTTTGATTATTTTAGCAAATAATCGAAAATATATTTTTAAGCCGTTGATTTATTGTCATAAAATCTAGAAAAACAACAGTGTTTTCTGTAAAACACTTATGATAGTTATCTGTTGTTTGAAGATTAAAAGCTACTATACTACTGAATGTTTTATAAAGGTCATTGATTTTATCTGAATGGTTGGAGGCGAGCATAGATACTTTTGCTATTGAACAGTACTTTACGACTTGGTCTTGGGGCGACTTTGCCGGACTGGGTCTGGTATTGCATATCGTGCTGATGATAGTAATGACGCTGCGTATCGTATCTGTGCAGCGCAATATCGGCGTGTCTATCGCTTGGGTTGCGGTTCTTTATACATTGCCGGTGTTTGGTTTTATCGCCTATATTTTGTTGGGTGAGCCGATGATTGGCCGCCGTTATCGTGAGCGGGTGGATCAAGCCAGTTTATTGATGAATGATATGGCACGGCGTGAGCATTTGGTGTTTGATCAAGGTCAAGAGCTGCTACCGCCCAACTATCGCGGTGTCAGTCAGATAGGGACGCGCTGGACAGGGTTTGGCGTGTTTCCAGATCACAATATGCAGCTGTTGACAGAGCCGAGTGCGATCTTTAACAGCTTAATCGATGATATCAATGCTGCTCAGCGGACTGTTTTTATGGAGTTTTATATTGTCTATCCAAAAGGGCAGGTGTTAGAGCTGATAGAGGCGCTGGCGGCGGCGGCGCGGCGCGGGGTAGAGTGTCATCTGTTGGCCGATAGTGTGGGCAGTTTTAGCTTTTTTAATAGCAGCGCGCATCGTACGCTTGAGCGGGCGGGGGTGTTTGTCCATCAGTCGCTTCCTGTGGGCTTATTTAAGACGCTCTTTAAGCGCTCTGATTTGCGCAATCATCGCAAGATTGTGGTGATTGATGAGTATATTGGCTATATCGGTAGCTTTAATCTGGTGGATCCAAGGTTTTTTAAACAAAACAAAAACGTCGGTCAATGGATTGATGTGGCGATTCGGGCGACCAGTCAGCAAGCGATTAGTATCGCGACGGCGATGGCAAAAGTGGTGGTGACCGATATCGGCGCCGAAAACAACGAAAACCTAGATGCGCTCAATCAGCGAGTCAATAACTATACGCGAAAGCTCTATGTGATGGATCCGACCATCAACGACTTAAACAGTCGTGTAAAAGTATTGGGTGATCACATTGATTATCACGAGCAGCCAGATATTGGCTCGACGTCGATTGTGATACCCAAAAAACCAATCGTAAAAGGCGTGTTGGCGCAGCTCATACCCTCAGCACCGCAAGTCACAGCGCATGTGATTTATAACACTTTGGTGACGGTCATTCATCGTGCCAATAAACGCATTCGCATTACCACGCCGTACTTTGTGCCTGATGAGGCGCTATCAGGAGCGCTGACCATCGCCGCAAAGCGCGGGGTCGAGGTGACGCTGATTGTACCGGAAAAGGTCGATTCGTTTTTGGTGCAGCATGCCTCACAAGCGTATTATCAAGAGCTGTTAGAGGCGGGGGTCAATATCGCTTTGTTTACAGGCGGGCTGTTGCATACCAAAACGGTGGTCGTCGATGATGACTATTGTCTCTTTGGGACGGTGAATATTGATATGCGCAGCTTTTATTTAAACATGGAGGTCAGCTTGGCGATTTATACGCCAGAGATGGTCGCACAGGTGGCAGACTGTCAAGAGGTGTATTTACAAAGCTGTCGCTATGTGAGTCTTGAGGCGTGGCAGCAGCGGCATGGTGCTGCGCGACTGTTTGATAACGTGGTGCGTCTGTTTAGTCCGTTATTGTAGCCTGTGGTATTTTAGGATAAGGTAAGCGGGCGCTCGCTGCCGCTTAGTAAGTGAGCAGGTTGATAAATGCGCTGTGTTACCGATTTTTGACTAAATTTTTGAATATTTAAATAAAGGACACGCTGGTTTATGGCTGCATCGCCCGTAACGCCCCTTGATTATATGGCAGCTGGCTATTGGCAGGATTTTTTGGCCAATCGTCCTATCGCAGGCGGTATGGCTTATGAAAGCCAGCTGCGCGCTTGTATGCTGGATGAGTCGCTGGCAAGCTTGCAGCGCGTCGATACCTTGCTGTCTCAGATACGCCGCGATCTGATCAAAACAGAGCGCTGGTCTGAAGAGATGCTGCTGGTTGATGAGCACTATCGCAATTTGATGGTGTTTTTGGCGTTTTATGCAGGTCGAGTGCTGGCGCAGCACTGGCAGCAGACGCCGCACTGGTACGGGCAGCTTGAATTAGGCAAGTGTTATCCTGAGCTTGCGCTCATTCGTGAGGATTTTTATCAGCATATGGCGGTCGTCTATCGTGAGGATAATAAGGCGACTGAGGGGACTGAGGCAGATAAGCCGCCGCTGTTTTTTGCGTTAGAGCCTATCGGGCTGCGGCTGTTTGGTCATATCGATCGCCCCTTTGTTGCTGTGCAAGGCGATCAGGTGGCAAGCGGACTGTATCAAGCGGTGAGCGCCAGATTGCCTGCGGCACATACGCCCAGCATTCATGGCACTGATGCACTCGATACCGCGCCATCTCTTACCAAAGACAGCATCACTACAAATAAGGACACTGACAGCCGCAATAGCGCTGCTGGCATCGATAGCATAGACCGCCAAGTCAGTATCGATGATGACACAAAAGCAGGCGCGCGCGTCAGTACCGCGAGCACGGCAGACAACCAAATTGCCTCCAGTGACGTATCGCGCAATAAAGCACAAACGCCAATCAGTAACTTATCCCATGACGCATCACTGATAACTGAATCTGCCTCGCCGCGCACTCTGCAACCAACACCTCAGCCTTCAACACCTCAATCATCCCAAGCACCCCAATCATTCCCAGAACCATTGGAACCACTGGCACCAAGCGCCAAACTATCACCTACGCCCGAGCTGTTTACTCAGCTAATGACTGAGCTAAAGGAAATTGAGGTCATGCAGAGCGCTGGCGAGTCAGACTATCAGCAAGCCAGTCGCATTCTAGAGCAGTTCGAGCAGTACATCGCCAAGCAAAACACACCGCGCGCGCAGGTGAAATTTGCCCCAAAGCATTTGGCTGTAAAAAAACAAGCACTACTCAAATTACAAACCGCAGCAGAGGCGGGTAATACTGCTGCCATGCTACGCTTGGCAATGTATGAGCTACTCGGCGAAGGCGTCACAGCCGAGACAGAGGCGGCGCTGGCAGCGGGCGCTGAATGGGTCAAACAAGCGGCAAGCAAAAACGACAGCCGTGGCCAGCGTCTGCTAAGTAAGATGTACTACCAAGGGCTGGGGGTGGCGCAAGATATCGACAATGGTAAATATTGGCTCGAGCAAGCGGCAAAAAATGGTCATACAGAAGCGGCAAGTGTGCTCGAGCAGTGGCAGCAAGCGCAAGCGCTGATCACCACCCAAAAACAAGAGCAGCATAGTAGCAAGCGCTATCAGCTGCTGCTTGCTGCTGTCGTTATGGTGGCGATACTGATATTTATCATTGTCTAACATACTTATGGCGGGCAGTGATTAAAGGCGTGTTGTTCAGTGTCAAATTGAGGTAGAATTGGCGCGTTTTTTATTACTATTTTGTCATCATTGATTCAATCGAAAAGTTCATAGCAGCCAAGTACAGACATATACGAGTGTATTGGTATGTGTAATACTTCAAGCGCGTTTAATACTGTCATTCTTTTATAGTGGATTGACCATATAATCTGATTCATTACCAATCTGGGCGACGCTATGTCATCTTCTCCTACGCCATCTGAGCACGTTTCGCAGAGATCTGATTCAGTATCAGGGCTTAATCATGCGGTGTATCAGCCGCCATTTTATTATCAATGTGCCATCAACATCCTAAAGCCCTTGTATCGACTGCAAGTATGGCGACGCTCGCACCAGCGCGACAACTATCAGCAAGAAGTGGCGCAGCGCTTTGGTAAGCATTATCCCTCACGTCCTATAGCTGTGAGCGATAATGTGACGCATCACGGCGTTATCTGGTGTCATGCGGTTTCATTGGGTGAGACCAATACGGTCGCGCCACTACTGGAGGCGTTATTGGCAGCGGGTTATCAGATATGGTTGACCAATACCACTCAGACGGGTTTTGCCCGTGGTGCCAGCCGTTTTGCTGATGAGATTGCCCAAGGCCAGATGAGCCATAGTTATGTGCCGGTCGATAGCCCTGTCGTGATTGAGACGTTTTTAGCCCATGTACAGCCTATAGCGGCATTGTTTGTCGAGACAGAGCTGTGGGCAAATATCTTATCTAAATTGGCCGAGCAGCGTATTCCCAGTATTTTGGTCAATGGTCGGCTCTCAGCGTCTTCTTTTGCCAGTTATCAAAAAATCGCTGCTGTCAGTCGTAGCATGATGAAAAACCTTACCTTAATCATCGCGCAAGACAATGAATCTGCTAAGCGCTTTCGGCAGCTCGGTGCCAGCAGTGCGCAAATCCGTGTGGCAGGCTCGCTAAAATGGGTCATTAATGCGCCAAAGCAGGACAGCAGCGCCAGTGAGCCGTGCGTAGATGAGCAAAGCAATACGCTGCACGATAGCATCAGCGATCAGATGAGTCTGGCCGAGCGATTTGGAGTCACCGGCCGTCCGATTTGGGTGGCGGCCAGCACTCACAGCGGCGAAGAAGAAATCGCCCTGTCACTACAGCAGCAATTGTTGTCACAGGCGGCACTGACCGATACGCTGCTTGTACTCGTGCCCAGACATCCTGAGCGCTTTGATGAGGTGGTCGAGCTCGTCAAAAAGTCGGCATTGACGATGGCACGGCGCAGTAGTGATGAGGCGATTGAGGCAGCCACGCAAGTGTATGTGGCAGATAGTATGGGCGAGCTGATGATATGGTATCAGCTTGCTGATGTGGCATTGGTCGGTGGCTCGCTTGTCGATATCGGCGGACACAATCCTGTGGAGCCGGCAAGTGTGGCCACGCCTGTCATCATGGGGCGCTATACGCAGTCGTGCCAAAGCGTGGTCGACAAGCTCGCTGAGGTTGGGGCGCTGTATCAGCCGTACAATGCTGTTTATCGTCCTGTGACGACCTCTCACGCGCATATCTCCCCTGACACGGCAGCACCAGCTAGTCTCACAGACGAGGCATGCGCGTCAGCCGCCCATACTGCTGGCGACATCCGTGCGGAAACCGCGCTGATTTACCAGCAGTTAGCCGCTTGGCTTTGTGATCTGGCACTGGCCAAACGGGCAGGGCGGGCAGGCGAGCGGCTGACCAGACAACAACAATCCGTACTGACCCGTCAAGTGACCATGATAGAAGAAGTGATTGCCCAGCAGTCGCATCAAGAGCCTTTATGAACTGTATCTTATTGCCCTGCGACAACTTTTCGGCAGACACCGCTTATATCGATGACGCGGCGCAAATCACGCACGTCACTCAAGTACTGGCCGCCGCCGCCGGAGATAGGCTAAAAATAGGCCAGCTCGGTGGCCAGCTCGGTACGGGGCAGATAGCAAGCATGCACTCTGATAAAATCGAGCTATGCGATGTACAGCTGAGCTGCGCGCCGCCCAAAAAGCTTGATTTGACGGTGGTGTTGGCGCTGCCACGCCCTAAGGTCTTACGTCGCCTAATCATGGATATGACGGCGCTAGGTGTGCGACATATCGTCCTGATTAATAGCTATCGCACCCAAAAAAGCTACTGGCAAAGCCCGATGCTCGATCGTTTGGATGAGTTTGTCTTAGAGGGGCTACAACAAGGCGTCGATACCATCGTGCCGCGCATCACGTTGGCCAAGCGTTTTAAGCCGTTTGTCGAAGATGAGCTGGCGGGCTTGATCACTTGCCGTGCCATCGTGGCGCACCCGTACAGCGCGCAATCATTTGCCCAATACGTCCAGCCGTCATCACTGGCGCTACCGAGCTTGGTTTGTATCGGTAGCGAGGGCGGCTGGATAGATTACGAGATTGACTTACTTGCCAAGCAAGGCTGTACAGCGGTCACCATTGGCCCACGTATCTTACGTACTGAGGCGGCAGTCAATGTCATCTTGGGTCAGTGGTTGCTCTAACTGCTATGTTTGTGTTGGGAAGACACGGCCTAGAAATACGGCAAAAATGAGCGGAGATGGGTGCTAAATCTCGCTCAAACAAATGTATTGATAATTAATCTCATTTCTATTAGTATGTTGTTTTCATATATTAGGGGTTATCAATCGTGAGTAACATAACTTGCTAGTAGCTGGCATGGCTATTTTGACATGTCTAACATGATTATTAATATCCTGTGTCAGCGATCCGCACTGCAGCAAGTGTTGTTATTGATAATATAACCATTTTATATCGTCGCCATCTTATCTATCTCACCTTTTTTATAGCACTATTATGGGGAAAACCATGTCATTGAACACCATCAGCGCTACGCGTTCTGCTTCTAAGCTTACTTTACCTGTTGTCGTCTGTGGCATGATGCTCGGACTAGCGGGTTGTAGTAATTCCTCAACGACAGAGGAAAGCGCCGAGACTACGGCCAGCGAGAGCACTGCGCCGCAAGCAACCACCGATGGTGCCACGAGTGCAGATGGCCAAACCATTACTATTTATTCTTCTCGTAATGAGCAGCTGATCAAGCCGCTACTTGATCGTTATACTGAAGAGACAGGCGTAAAAATTGAGCTGGTAACGGACAAGACAGGCCCGCTAATGGCTCGCTTGCAAGCAGAAGGCCAAAACACGCCAGCTGACATGCTATTGACCGTCGATGCGGGCAACTTATGGCAAGCCGCTCAGCAAGGCCTGCTCCAGCCTGTGGCTTCGACGGTACTTGAAAACAATGTCCCTGCCAAATATCGTGACCCAAAAGGCCAGTGGACAGGGCTGTCACTACGCGCTCGTACGATCTTTTATGATCCAAGCAAGGTCAGCGCCGATCAACTGTCAACTTATGCAGATTTGGCTGATCCAAAATGGAAAGGCAAGCTATGCTTACGTACCTCAAAGAAAGTCTATAACCAATCATTGGTTGCTAGCATGATTGAGCACTTGGGCGCAGAAAAAACCGAAGAAATTATCCGCGGCTGGGTAGATAACTTAGCCACAGATGTGTTCAGTGATGACACCAGCATGCTAGAGGCGATCGCGGCGGGTCAGTGTGAAGTCGGTATCGCCAACAGCTACTATTATGGCCGTATATTGGACGAAAAACCAAACTTCCCAGTAAAAATATTTTGGGCCAATCAAGGCACCACTGGTACGCATGTAAACGTCTCAGGTGCCGGTGTGGTCGCAGGCTCAGACAATCCAGATGGTACGCTAAAGCTGATCGAATGGTTGTCCTCTGATGAAGCCCAAGGAATCTATGCCAGCTCGGACAAAGAGTTTCCGGTCAAAGAAGGCGTGGATGAGTCTGAGATGCTAAGATCATGGGGTAGCTTCAAAAAAGACGACATCAATGTACAAAAATTTGGTGAGCTGCAAACCCAAGCCATTCAGATGATGGATAAAGCGGGTTATAAATAGATCCCGATGACTAATGCCAATCTCAAATTTCTTTGGGATTGGTATTGTTGTTTTGTGGACTCTATAAGTATGACACGGTAATAATGATATGATCACAACGCCAGATGCGTCTGTAAGTCAAAGCGATATCGTCGATGGTGATATGAGTGACGGGCATCCTGCAGTCAGTCAAGACCACACTTTGCGTAAGCGTATTCTTTCAAAATCAGTCTTAGGACTGATTTCGTTGTTTATGCTGGTGCCAATTTTGATCGTGCTGTTGTCTTGGACGCAGCCTGTCGCTGATATTTGGACACACATGCGTGAGTATGTGCTGCCACAAGTGCTCAAAAACACCGCTATTTTATTGATGATGGTCACCGTTATTTCTGGGATAGTCGGTACTGCCTTGGCGTGGGTGACCAGTATGTACCGCTTTCCTGGCCAGCGGTTTTTTTCGTGGGCGTTGATGTTGCCGCTGGCGATACCTGCCTATGTTTTGGCGTTTGTGACCGTCGGTATTGTGGATTTTAGTGGGCCGTTACAGACCGCCTTACGTGACTTGGGCATAAGTACGGCGATTCCGTCCGTGCGAAATGTCTGGGGCGCAGGGTTGGTGTTGTCGCTGGCGTTTTATCCTTATGTGTATCTGCTGGCGCGTCAAGCGTTTTTATCTCAAGGTCGGCGGGCGATTGAAGCTGGTCAAATGCTGGGGCTGAGCCGTCGACGGGTGTTTTTTCGTTTGGCCTTGCCGCAAGCCTTGCCGTGGATTATTGGTGGTTTACTGTTGGCCAGTATGGAGACCTTGGCGGACTTTGGCGCGGTGTCGGTGTTTAATGTCGATACCTTTACCACTGCGATCTACAAGGCGTGGTTTGGGTTTTTTAGCTTGACTACGGCCGCGCAGCTTGCCGCGTTATTGATTGGTGTGGTCTTTGTCGTGGTGTTGTTTGAGCAGTATTGGCAGGCCAAGCGCGGCACTGCTGTCACTCAAGGCAGCAGTCATCGTTTTGAGGCGAGCAAACCTGCTAAGTGGGGTATGGCGCTGCTGTGCACGCTGGTGTTTGCGCTGGCTTTTTTGATACCGTTTTTGCAGCTTATCTACTGGACGGTGGCCAATTTTCGTCAAGACTTCGATGCTCGTTATATCGATTTTGTCACCAATAGTCTGATGATTGCGAGTATGACCACGATGTTTATTGCCTTTTTGGCGATTATCATCGCGTGGATCAAGCGTCAGTATCCTGACAAAACAACCAAGCTGATGACGACCTTGGCAAACCTAGGCTATGTGGTACCAGGTACGGTGCTGGCGGTGGGGATATTTATTCCCATTGCATGGCTTGACAATCAGATGATTGCCTTTGGTATCACCTCGCAGCAGATATTGTCAGGCAGCGTCATTGTGATGCTGCTGGCTCTATCGACGCGCTTTATGACGGTGAGTTTTCAGCCTGTCGATCGCCAGTTGCAGCGCCTGACGGTCAATCAAGAAGCGGCGGCCAAACTGCTCAGTGACAGTGCTTATCAGCGCTGGCGGCAGGTCATGCTGCCGGTATTAAGCCCCGGGGTTTTGACAGCGTTGCTCATGGGTTTTGTTGAGGTGATGAAAGAGATGCCCATAACTTTGATGACGCGGCGGCAAGGCTGGGATACGCTGGCGGTGCGGGTGTTTGAGATGACAAGCGAGGGCATGTGGGGGCGAGCTGCCCTGCCAAGTCTCTTAATCGTGTTGGTTGGGCTGCTACCAGTATGGATATTGCTGCGCCAAAGTGACAAACAAGGCTAACAGCAGTTTTGGACAGTAGGGGTTATGCACTTTATCAGCATGCGGTTTTAGCATGCGGTCTATGACTTGTGTGGCCTGAGTCCTTTAAACCTGCTACAGTACGATCTTAGTTGTTTTTAGCGCTCATCTGTATGTGCGCGCAGCGTGCCCAAGGTTTTATTTTTTATCGTTAACTGGTACCTTTTATGTACACTGATTCAATCCGTGATCCATCAGAATCTAAATCTATCCATACCAGCAGTATAAAGGCCAAGTCTATACAAGCCAAGACGCGTCTTGAGCATCGAAAAAACGCCCCAGTTATCAAAGCCCATAATCTGGCACATGCGGCTGTCGAGCAAGATGCACCAAAACCCGATGAGGCACCGCAAAAGATAGATGCCCGCCAAGACCATAAAGTTAAAAACACAAATTCCCAAAAAGACCAAGTAGGTAGCGCAGAATTGCCTTATTTTAGTGTCCAAGATCTCATCGTAGGTTATGATGATACGATCGTCGTCGATGGTCTGTCGTTGACGTTACAGCAGGGCGAGATTGGGTGTTTTTTGGGGTATAGTGGCTGTGGCAAAACCACGGCCTTACGTGCCATTGCAGGACTTGAGCAAAGCCGCGGTGGTAGTATTTATCTGAGCAATCAACGCCTGACAGATAAGCGCGCGCGCAAGTCGTTTGCCGTTGCGCCAGCCAAGCGCGGCATGGGTATGGTGTTTCAGGACTATGCGTTGTTTGGTCACCTAAGCGTGGCAAAAAACATCGCGTTTGGCCTGAACAAATGGTCTACCACCGACAAAAAAGCCCGCGTGGCTGAGATGCTAAATTTGGTTGACTTGACTGAGCACGCGGACAAACGCCCAAATGAGCTATCAGGCGGTCAGCAGCAGCGTGTGGCGCTTGCAAGAGCGCTGGCACCAAAACCTAAGCTACTACTGCTTGATGAGCCGTTTTCTAATCTAGACGTGGTACTGCGTGAGTCGCTGGCGATGAGTGTACGTGATATTCTCAAACGCACCAACACCACTGCGATACTGGTCACGCATGATCAAAACGAAGCGTTTGCTATTGCTGATAAAGTTGGGGTGATGCATCAAGGTAAGCTGGTACAGTGGGCGACGCCAAGTGAGCTATATCATGAGCCAGTCAGTCCGTTTGTCGCTGAGTTTGTCGGTGAAGGCGCGATGATAGATGGCATCATCAAAGAAGGGCACGTCGAGACAGCGCTGGGTGATATCTATCGCCGTATGGAAGTCTACGACGAAGCCGGCTATCCGCAGTACTGTGAGTATGATTATCCAAATGGCACACCGATCAAGGTACTGGTGCGCCCTGATGACATCATTCATGACGATGACAGTACGCAGACTGCATTGGTGGTTGGCCGCGTGTTTCGCGGTGCAAACTATCTATACCGTTTGCAGTTGGATAATGGCCAGACGGTATTGTCTTTGGTCGCCAGCCACCACAATCATGAGATAGGCTCACACATCGGTATTTTGCCCATACTCGAGCATGTGGTTGTCTTCGATGAAAAGGACGTCAACGCCACCACATGGTCAGAGTACGATGGCGTAGAGCGGTTTGCAGATATTCGGCAAGACTGAGCAAGCGAGCAGGCAGGTTAGGCTTGCCGTGTTGCCAGTATATGCAGGTAGCGTCCCAGCCATTTGTAGGGCTCATGTTGTGAATAGCGTAGCTCCATACGTATTACCGCCTCGGGGTCAGTGTGTCCGCCACGTTTGAGCGGGGCATAGTCATGAAACACGCGTAGACCACTGCTGCGTATGACGTGATAACGATGCGCGGTGAGCCAAGTTTCGACCTCTTCTTTTGCGACTGGATGATTGGGCGTTAGGCTCTTGACGTTGTCTGCTTTATAGTCGCTATTGTCGAGTAAATTAAAATTCCCCATGATTAAATTACGATAATCAAAGCTCGCTGGGTTATAAAAACACAGTGACAGCGCGCCTTTGGGCATCAAATACTGATCAAAAAAATCCATCACACCGGCAGGCTCTGCTAGCCATTCAAGCAGCGCATGACATAGTATCAAATCAAACTTTTCTGCATCTAACTTTTCTGTGCTTAGCTTAGCTGGTAGCTCCTGATAAGGGCAGACATGCCAAGTGATATCAAGAGGCGTGTCTGTCTGCGCTGCATGAGCCTGGGCTTTGGCAAGCATGTTGGCGGAGATGTCATTGATTACCACAGTGTGCCCTTGGGCGGCCAGCTCGATGGCGATTTGTGCCAGACCTGCGCCCACATCCAGTACACGTAGTGGCCGGCCAAGGCGCTGGCGCATCTGGGCGCTATACTCAAAAATATCACGGCGTAGTACCGCCAGCCTAATCTCACCCTTTAATCCGCCGTAGACTTTTTTTTCAAAATGATCGGCGATGGCATCAAAGCTGCGATCTGTGCGCTCGCTGCGGCTTTGAGGAGCTGCTGCTGGCTTGGCGGTGGCACCAGTGGTGGTCTTGGTTTTTACTTTAGAAGATGCGTGCATGTCGCTGAGACTGAGGTCGTTGTCGTTTGCCATATTTGTCATATTGTTATCGGTAGAAGGTGATTGTTGGCGTTGAGTGTGCTTAAGCGCTTGGTATCATCGGTTGCGGGATGAGAGGCTAAGCAGGCTTGTCGATACTCAACGCGGGTATGGCTGGTGCTTGTGATGCGCTATTGCGTCTGTTTTCTGGTAGCTTTTCGGTAGTGTTTGCGGTATAAATGTATCATCACTTGCCAAGGACGCATGGCGCTTTTTTTCACAATTTTTTACCGCTTTTGACTGCTAAGGATAGCCATTATGATCACTCCTCACTCACGGCGCGGCCGCGCAGCGACTCACAAACCGATAGCGATGCGCAGTGTCTTATCAGTCGCCATCGCCAGTAGTATATGGCTGGCCGGCTGCGGCGATGACAATGACTTTGACAATGATGTTGATATCGTCTCATCAGCCACTGTTGAATTTGTCAACTCCTTTAGCGCCTCTCAAGTAGACAGCAGTTTTGGGCTGGGTAGTACCGCAACGCCCGCAGCCAAATGCGGCGTTACCATAGAAAAGGTCAGCTATGATACCAAGGGTGCTGCAGACGAAGATACCAATGCCACGGCTGCATTGATGCTGCCAACGGGCGATGCTCCTGAATGCCAAGGCGCGCGCCCGCTGCTATTATATGCCCATGGTACGACCACCGACAAGTCTTATGACTTTGCGCAAGTGGGTAATATCCAAAATCCTGCGGTAAGCGAAGCCAACTTAATCGCTGCTAATTTTGCCGCACAAGGCTATATCGTTGTCGCACCCAATTATGCAGGCTATGATGATTCCACGCTTGATTATCATCCTTACCTTGTGGCTCAGCAGCAGTCGACAGACATGGTCGATGCCCTAGACAGCGCGCGCGATATCATGGCACGGCAAAAGCGTGCCAATGCGGTCAATTACCGTGATATTGCGGATTCAGGCAAGCTATTTATCGCTGGCTACTCGCAAGGCGGCTATGTCACGATGTCAACGGCCAGATTGCTACAATCCCAAGAAAAACCAGTGACAGCCATCGCGCCATCTTCGGGGCCTTATGCGCTAGCAGCGTTTGGTGATGAGATATTTAGAGGTAACGTCAATATCGGTGCCTCAAGGTTTGCGCCATTACTTGGCAGTGGCCTACAAGAAAAATATGGCAATATTTATAATAAAAAATCAGACATATTTTTGGATAAATATGCCAATGCGCAACTGCCAAATGAATTACCATTTGGTGAGCTAGTCGATACGGGAAAACTGCCTAATAATGCGCTGTTTCAAAAAAATCCCAGTGACCCTAGGCTGGCAGGACTAGAGCAAGGCAAACTGTTTTCTATCTTGGGTGGTTATGATGAAAATGACTATCTGATTAAGACAGATTTTCGTGCCGCCTATGTCGCTGATACCGACAAACATCCTGATGGGCTGTGGGCAGAGAACGGCGATGGTCTGCCAGCGGCCATGCCTAAAAACACTCTACGTAAGGCATTAAAAGACAACGATTTGCGCGGCTATGTGCCGACCATGCCGACACTGCTTTGCGGCGGCAACCAAGACCCGACGGTTTATTTTGATACCAATACCGGCTCGATGGTCACGCTACTGCAAGCAGCGGCAAAAAAATCAGCCAAAAACCTCAACGTTACCGTGCTCGATGTCGATATCGACAATGCTGACGAGCGCCCAGATCAGCAGACCCTGAGCTTGATTGGCCAAGCTGCCATGAATACTTGGGATGCAGAGGCGGTCAGAGTCCGCGTACAGACTCGCTTTAGTCAGAGCGTAGAAAAGATCAAATCTGACGCTGAGGCGCAAGGCAATATACCGCTCATAGCATTTTATACCAACTATCATGGCGGTCTGGTCAGTCCAGCCTGTACTGAGGCCACGCGTGCGTTTTTTGATCAAAACTTTAATCCGGTAGTCAATCCAACATAACATCGGCAGCATTTATGTCATGTACTACGGCTGCTATTTCGCAATAGGTTAACGATACTCAAACGGATAAATCATCTGACAATCCACCAAACTGTGTCCATAATATTGGACGCAGTTTTTTATGCCGCTTAACGAGCCGTCAATAAGAGAAACCCTATGAAATCTATCTTGTTATCACTACTGGCTTGCGCCATTATCACTGCGCCCATCAGCCAAGCACAAGCTCGAAACACTCCTTGTTCAGGAAAAATGGGCGGGGTGTCGCACTGCTCAAAAGATGGCAAATTTGTTTGTCATAACGGCAAGATTAGTCAGTCTAAAAAGATCTGCCGCTGACACACAAAAAATAGAGAAAAGAGTCAAAAAAATGACCGCTAATCTCCTGATTCGCTTGGTTTTAATCCTGTGCAAATGCCCCTAATACGGCAAATTTGTGCTAAAATAGCTTCTTTTATAAAACGTTACTTTTAACAAAAACCGTATCACTATTTTCTTGTTGTTTTGTGCGCTGAGTGGGGGTTTTTTGGGGTCTATATTTCGATGATGGCTACATTTTTTGGTAGCTGTATTTTTGTATGACCCAAAGACATCTCAAGCAGTGATGACAGCATCAGAAAAAAGTGAGTGAAGGAGTGTATATGAGCGAATCGGTCAGTCCTATTGGCATCGTAGATGAACTAAAGCAGTCGTATTTGGATTATGCGATGAGCGTGATCGTCTCACGTGCGCTGCCTGATGTGCGTGATGGGTTCAAGCCTGTACACCGCCGTGTGATGTATGCCATGCACGTGCTATCAAACGATTATAACAAACCCTATAAAAAATCAGCACGTGTGGTCGGTGACGTCATCGGTAAATATCACCCACATGGTGATAGTGCGGTCTATGATGCCATCGTGCGTATGGCGCAGGATTTTAGTCTGCGTTATCCGATGGTCGATGGCCAAGGTAACTTTGGCTCGATCGATGATGATCCACCGGCGGCCATGCGTTATACCGAAGTTCGTATGACCAAGCTCACCCACCAGATGCTTGCTGATTTGGATAAAGACACGGTCGATTGGGAAGACAACTATGATGGCTCTGAGCGCATGCCAAGCGTGATGCCAGCGCGTATTCCCAACCTACTGGTCAACGGCGCGACAGGTATCGCCGTTGGTATGGCGACCAATATGGCGCCGCATAACTTGACAGAAGTCATCAATGCTTGTCTGGCCTATGCTGCAAACCCGCAGGTCTCAGCTGATGAGCTGATGTCGCATATCTCAGGCCCCGATTTCCC
Source organism: Psychrobacter halodurans (assembly GCF_017498075.1). Taxonomy (NCBI): domain Bacteria; kingdom Pseudomonadati; phylum Pseudomonadota; class Gammaproteobacteria; order Moraxellales; family Moraxellaceae; genus Psychrobacter; species Psychrobacter halodurans. Next base: position 15,219 of record NZ_JAGBKN010000029.1, on the reverse strand, counting down.
AACGGGCGGCATTATTTATGGCCGCGCGGGTATTTTAGATGCCTATCGCACCGGCAAAGGCCGCTTGCATATTCGTGGGCGCTATCATATCGAGCCGATGAGTGACACCGGTGTCAACCGTGATCGCGAGCGTATTGTCTTTACCGAAGTGCCGTATCAGGCCAACAAAGCCAAACTGATTGAGCGTATCGCCGAGCTGGTACGAGACAAAAAAATCGAGGGCATCACCGAGATTCGTGACGAGTCGGATAAGGAAGGGATGCGTATCGCCATTGACTTGCGCCGCGGCGAGACGGCTGAAGTCATTGTCAATAATTTGTTTTTACAAACGCCGCTAGAGTCGAGCTTTAGTATCAATATGGTGGCGCTGGATAATGGTCAGCCGAAGCTGCTAACTTTGCGTCAGCTGATAGCCGCCTTTGTTCGTCACCGTCAAGAAGTGGTGACACGCCGTACGATTTTTGAGCTAAACAAAGCGCGCGTCCGTGGTCATTTGCTCGAAGGTCTGACCGTTGCGCTCGCCAATATCGACGATATCATCGCTACTATCAAAGCCTCAGCCAACCGCGGCTTGGCACGCGAGAGCTTATTAAATAATACATGGGGCTCCGGTAGCGTCGTGGCGATGCTAACAGCAGCTGGTAGCCAGTCTGTGCGTCCTGAATTTATCGAAGGCGAAGACCCGAAAGCGCCGTTTGGTCTGATCGAAGGTGAGGAGCGCTATCGCTTATCACTTGAGCAGGTCAATGCGATTTTAGACATGCAGCTGCACCGTTTGACGGGACTTGAGCAAGACAAGTTGACCGAAGAGTACCAAGATTTGCTGCGTGAAATCGCTCATTTAGAGTCGATTCTTGGTGATTTTGATAAGCTGATGAGTATCATCTCTAATGAGCTTATCGAGATTCGTGATAACTTTGGGGATGAGCGTCGTACCGATATTATCGATTCGCGTATGGACTTTAACCGTGAAGACCTCATCCCTGAGCAGACTGTCGTGATGACTGTCTCGCGCACCGGCTACGCCAAGACTCAGCCTATCGATGACTATGTGGCGCAAAAACGCGGCGGCAAAGGCAAGTCGGCAACCGCCATGAAAGAAGACGATGTGATAGATCACTTGGTGGTGACCTCGACGCATGCGACCGTGCTGTGCTTTACGGACAGCGGCCGCGTCTTTAGCTTACGTGGGTTTGAAGTGCCGATTGCCAGCCGCGGCTCGCGCGGTCGTCCATTGGTTAATCTCATCAGTTTGGATGCTGACGAAACCGTCACCACCATTTTACCTATTCCAAAAATCGTCGAAGAGCTGTCTGGCAACACTGTGAGCGATGGCGATGATGATAAATCAGAGAGTAGCAATGAGGCCGAGCCGCCGTTTGTTTTCTTTGCCACTGCCAATGGTACGGTGAAGCGCGTAGAGCTCAAGCAGTTTGCCAATATCCGCTCAAATGGCTTGATTGCCATTGGTCTAGAAGACGGTGACAAACTGGTGAGCGCCCGTATCACCAACGGTAGCCAAGAGGTGATGCTATTTGCATCGAGTGGTAAAGCCATTCGTTTTGATGAAAACGATGCCCGCGCCATGGGCCGTACTGCCAAAGGTGTACGCGGTATGCGTTTGGCTGATGATGAATTTATCAAATCACTAGTCGTTATCGAAGATGATGTACGCGAAATCCTTATCGCTTGTGAAAACGGCTTTGGTAAGCGTACCTTTATCGACGAGTTTAATACGCAAAACCGCGGTGGCGGTGGTGTGATAGCCATCAAAACCAGCGCACGTAATGGTGCACTGGTGCGAGCGACCAAGGTTGACCCTACAGACGATATTATTTTAATCTCGGACAAAGGTACGCTCGTGCGCACGCCAGTTGAGCATGTGGCCAGCTCTGGTCGTAATACCCAAGGTGTCACCTTGATTCGCCTATCAAAAGAAGAAAAGCTGGTGGCGATGGCGCGGGTTGAGCACGAAGAGAGCGACGATGAGCTGGTCGATGCCATGCGTGAAGACGGCACTTTTGAGGTAGCAAGCCAAGCGCAAATCGATATCGATGCGGTGACCGACGTTCACGATGTGATCGATATTGCCAACGATCCTGTATTAGATGAGACAAATACTGAGGGTGACAATACCGACGATAAATAACGGTTTCAGTAGTTCGCTTTTGTTCTAGTTTGGCATTTTTGCTCTAGAAAAAGCCTCTGACGTTATCGTTGGAGGCTTTTTTTTGGATGTCATTTATCGTTTATAGGATGTTGTCTTTGATAATCCTTTTTATCTTTTATGACCACTGTTTATGCTGATCTTTGAATGATACTTACTTATACCTAAAAAGTGCTAAATTGAGGCTGTTGTTATGCTGACGACCAATCAAACCTTTCAGGGGACTATCGCGTCGATATCATCGAGCGTTTTATTTTCGATGATGTTTTTATTTGGGTTATTTATGCAGCCTTTGACGGGCACGCAAGTGGCGTCATGGCGTGTGTTGATGATGCTACTCAGTCTGGTGCTGCTGGTCAGTGTGAGCAAGCAGTGGCAGCATGTTTTTGATTATCTAAAAACGCTCAAAACCGCCAAAGACTGGCTGATATTTATACTGCCAACCCCGATACTGGGTGGGCAGATTTGGCTGTTTATGTGGGCACCTGTGAACGGTTATGGCCTTGATGTCACTTTGGGGTATTTTTTATTGCCGCTGGTGATGATCGTGCTTGGTCGCTTTTTTTATCGTGAGCCGATGAGCCTGCTGCAAGGAGCAGCGGCGCTACTAGCGGCTTTTGGTATTGGTCATGATATCTTGCAATACGGCTCGGTATCGTGGGTGACGCTGTTTGTATGCTTGGGCTATCCGCCGTATTATCTGCTCAGGCGGACGATTGCTGTGCCACCGATTACGGGGTTGTTGTCTGATTTGACGCTGCTGACGCCAGTGGTGCTACTGATGCTCTATGCCAGTGGCGGCTTTAGTATGGCGGCGCAAAATATGAAGTTTTGGTATCTATTGCCATTGCTAGGCGCTTTTAGTGCACTGGCGATGTCGCTGACGATGCTGGCCAGTAGCAAGCTGCCCGTGTCGCTATTTGGCGCGCTTAGCTATATCGAGCCTATGCTATTGTTTGTATTGTCCATCACCGTGCTCAGTCAGAGCTTGGATGAAGGAGGCTCATTGTTTATGTATGGCATGATTACGGCAGCGCTGCTGGTGATGATTGTCGATAGTGCGATAGGTTATCTGAGTCGTCGCCGTAGCGATCATTTGCATGGCTACCGCGAGCCACAAGTAGGCGGTTTTCCACCGCGTCGCCGCCTGATAAATCGCCGTATTGATGGCGCACTAAAAGCGCATCGGTTTCGTAAAATACGCCGTTATCAGCGAAAAATGGATAAAATCCAGCGAAAAATAGAGCAGTTAGATGCCAAATAAAGCCCCAAACTCGTAACGATATAGTCGCTTCTAAATAAAACTGGCATGCACGATACTATGTGTCAGGCGCTACTGGTATAAATTTTCTTTGCTTGCTGTGTGATTTCATCACGCCAGAGGCGGCATAAAATCCATTTCAGTAGTACGGCACCTGTTTGAAAGTAGATCGGATATATAAAAATTCAAAGACTCGTTAAGTGGATGTATTGCTTATCTATTCTGACTTTGACATAATGCTGGCTATGATATAAGTATGAGTCATTTCAAGCGTTTATCTTGTGGTATGTAACGACAGATGATTGTATTAGCCTGCTTTTAACACCGAAGGGTTTTAGCATGATTGGCGACGTACAACCTGCGTGTACAATGAGATAGACAACAGGTCTTGTAGACAAAAGCCTCCGACGTCCGCGTCTGAGGCTTTTGTTTTTTTTTAAATTGCCAAGGACGTGCGCTTATCTCAAAAGGCTGTTTTTATGCTCACCACCACCCAAACGTCGCAGGGCACCATCGCTGCCGTGGCAGCAAACTTTTTATACTCATTATTGTTTTTATTTGGTCTGTTGATGCAGCCGCTATCTGGGACGCAAGTGGCCTCGTGGCGTGTGCTGATGATGCTGCTGAGTTTGGTACTACTGGTCAGTGTATTAAAACAGTGGCAGCATATCTTTGATTATCTAAAAACCCTAAAAACACCCAAAGAGTGGTTTTTATTTATCTTGCCGACGCCGATACTGGGCGCCCAGATTTGGATATTTATGTGGGCACCAGTCAATAATCTGGGGCTTGAGGTGACACTGGGGTATTTTTTGTACCCGATGATTATGATCATGGTGGGCCGGTTTTTTTATAATGAAGCGATGACGCCGCTACAATGGGTTGCCACCATCTGTGCAGCTCTGGGCATCGCGTATGATGTTTGGCAGTATGGCGCGATTTCTTGGGCGACATTGTTTGTCTGTCTGGGTTATCCGCCTTATTATCTGCTGCGTCGCAAGCTGGCAGTACCGCCCATCACCGGCCTTATCTCTGATTTGGTGCTGCTGACGCCAGTGGTGATGATCGCCCTGTATATGAGTGGCGGGTTTGCGCTGGCGATCACTACCGATAAATTTTGGTATCTGTTGCCGCTGCTGGGTATCATCAGCACCGCGGCGATGTCGCTGACCATGGTCGCCAGTCAAAAGCTGCCCGTCTCATTGTTTGGCACGCTATGCTATCTTGAGCCGATTTTTTTGTTTATCTTTTCGATTACGATACTGCACCAAAGTATCAATGAGGGCGGCTCATTATTTATGTACGGCATGATTTTTGTCGCGCTACTGATCATGATTGCTGATAGTGCGCTTGGCTATAGAGCGCGTCGCCGTGATGATCGTCTGCATGGCTACAATGAGCCACAAGTCGGTAGCTTCCCGCCGCGTCGCCGCCTGACCAACCGCCGTATCGAAGGGGTGCTTGCGGCTCATCGCTTTCGTAAAATTAGAAAATATCAGCAAAAAATAGATAAAATGACGCGCAAGATAGAGCAGCTGCATTCAAAGTAAGGCGATCATTTATCGGGTGATAGGCTTGACTTGTTAGCCATGGTCTTTTAGCCATAATTTTTGCCCGTGTGCGCTACAGTTTGTGTGTTAATGACAGATGAATTGCGCTATTATCGAGCAGTATGCACGCCAAGCGCTGTCACGGACAAACGCCGCTACTGCCAAGCGCGTCAGGCGCAGGACACTTTGCCTATATACTATTGCTCACTCACATAATAACTAGGACGGTTTATGTTACATCTTCATCATTTAGCAAACTCACGCTCGTTTCGTATTATTTGGCTGTTAGAAGAGCTAAACACCGATTATGAATTGACGTGCTATGAGCGCAACAAAGCGTATCGTGCGCCTGATAGCTTAAAGGAAGTGCATCCAATCGGTCATGCACCAATGCTAGAGGTCAACGATCGCGTGCTGATTGAGTCAGGGTTTATCATCGAGTATTTAATCAAGCATTATGATACCGACAAGCAGTTCAAACCTGCTGATGACAACGAAGCGGCGTGGGAAGCTTATACCTTTTGGCTACACTTTGCCGAAGCATCGTTGATGCCGCCGCTAGTGATGCGTTTGGTGTTTAGCAAAGTCGTTCAGCAGTCGCCGATGCTCATCAAACCTGTCAGCAAAAAAATTCAAAGCCAAGTGGAAAAAAACATGATTAGCCGCAGCCTAGATAGTATGCTGGGCATGATGGAGCAGCACCTACAGGACAATCATTGGTTTGCGGGTAGTGAGTTTAGCGCCGCTGATATTCAGATGCATCTTGCCGTCGTCGGAGCCAATGCAGGCTCTGGTTTGGATAGCAGTAAGTACACCAATATTTTAAACTGGCTAAAACGCTGCGAAGAGCGTGAGGCGTTTAAACGTGCCGAAGAAAAAGGCGGGCGTTTAAAATTCTAAACAAAGCGAATGGTATCAACGATTAGGATACGCTCTAATTATTGATTTAAAATTAACATAAAAGGTTTTGTTTATATATAGACAAAACCTTTTTTAGGATAAGAAATGACAGACTTGAAGAGGCCCAATAGGACACCGACTGACAGTGAGATTGCAGCCAAACAGCATATAGAGGCGGCAGAGATGAATCGCCAGCAAGTATCTATCAAAGCGTGGTCACAAAAGCTGCTGGTGGTGATTTTGTGTGTTGCCAGCTTTTATGGCGGCTGGAAATCTTATGAGTCCAATATGGTCAATGAATGTACGGCCAATGGCGGTAGAATGATTGAAGGTCAAAGAACCATGCTATGCCAGTCATTATAGTAGATAAGGATTTAGTTAAAAGAGGGCGTCTATGTTAAAGCTCACCTTTTTGGGTACCTCCGCTGGCGTGCCAACCAAGCAGCGTAACGTCACAGCGCTCGCGATAGAATGCCTCAATCCTTATAACTCGGGGGTAAGTCGACAGCAAAACAAAAAGTCGCGTCCTTGGGTTTTAATTGATTGCGGTGAGGGCACACAGCAGCAACTGTTACATACCAAGCTATCTCTACATCAGCTGCAAGCCATTTGTATTACTCATGTGCATGGCGACCATTGCTATGGTTTGCCAGGATTGCTGGCGAGTGCGGCCATGTCAGGACGTACTGCAGCGCTGACGCTTATTGCGCCAAAAGCGATAGCGACACTGCTTGAAGCCATTACGGTAACGACTGAGCTGTACTTTCCGTTTGCCATTAATTTTATGGCGATAGAAGATGTATTGTCTGAGCCAAATGATGAGTACAAAGGTGATGTAACTATCAATTTAGATCACCAACATCAGCTGGTTATAGATATTCACCCTTTATCACATCGTGTCGCCTCTTATGGATTTGCGATGACTGAAACCATCAGCCGTCGCATGCTCAATACCGATAAATTAACAGCAGCAGGTATTCCTGCAAGCGCGCTGTGGGGCAGACTGCAACAGGGCGAAGATGTTGTGACCGAAGACGGACGCACGCTTTATTCAGCAGATTATGTCGATAATGACAGCCAACGTACTCGGGTAGTGATTGCAGGCGATAATGATACACCAGAGCGCCTAAGCGCTGCGGTAGTTGATGCAGATTTACTGGTGCATGAAGCCACTTATGCCCATGAGGTGTTAAATAAGATTCAGGCAAAAAACCCAGACTTTGATCCCATGCATAGTAGCGCACAGCTGGTAGGTAGGTTCGCTCAAAACAATGAGGTTAAGAATCTAATTTTGACCCATTTTAGCGCTCGCTATCAAAGCTTTGATAACCCACAGAGTAGTACGCCGAACATGGCGCATATTCGTTTGGATGCCCAAAGTGCTTATGCAGGCAATCTATGGTTGGCAGCAGATTTTGACCAATATATGGTGAATGGCTCAGCTGATTTGATAGGCGAAGAAGAGGGTAGCCGCGTGCAGTACTTAGGTTCTGCACGCGCTCATAAAAAATGACTTGTAGCCGGTGTTTAAGACTGACTGTCCTCAGCTGCCAATTGTGTCTGTCCTATCCAGTAGCGGCTAAACTGATACGCCACTCGTCCTGAACGTCCACCGCGCTCTGATGCCCAGCGTAATGCCGCTGCTCTGATATTATCAGGTAGCGCATTATTGGCTGTTGCAACATTAACTTTATTAACATCACTTTCTTTAACGTCATTCGCATTATGTAGATTGCGATTTGGTGAAAGCGATAAATAATGGCGAACGATGTGTAAGTAAGTGTTTTGATCCATGGGATGAAAGGACAACCAAAGCCCAAAGCGATCAGACAGCGATACCGTCTCGTCAATGGTTTCATAAGGATTGACTTCATCGGTTTGGCCGTTATAGATATTGACATTGTCTTTCATAAGTTGTGGCAACAGATGACGGCGGTTACTGGTGGCATAGACCAATAGCTTGTCTTGCTCTGAATCCAGCGAGCCGTCTAACACACTCTTCAATGTCCGATAACTCTCATCTTGACCGTTAAATGCCAAGTCATCACAGTACACCACATAGTGACAACCACAATCCGCTGGCAGCGCATTAATGGCGGCGCGAATCTTATCAAGCACCCGCAGGTCATCACGGGCAATTTCAATAATACGTAGCCCTTCGCTATGGTAGGCTTGTAGCAACGCTCGAATCAGCGATGATTTCCCTGCGCCGCGAGTCCCTGTCATCAAGACGTGATTGGCCGGATAGCCCTTTAAAAACTGCCGTGTGTTTTGCACCAGTTTTGCCTTTTGCGTATCGATACCATGCAAATCATCTAGACTTAAAAACAAATTGACTGCCAAAGGCTCCAAGCGCCCGCGGTGACCACCGACCCAGCGATAGGCCAGCTGCTGAGGATTGATATCGATCTTTGGTGTGACTTGCTCTTGCAGATACTGCCCCAGTAACTTTAATAGCGGCTCTGGCAGGGCATAATTTGTAACGGATGTGGAAGACTGGGACATAATACTGGGTCGCTTATAACAGGAAAAATATTAACGAAAATAGGTACCGTCCTACTGGTATTTATGTTTCTTGCGTGCTGTGCCTACGCCGGCAGATGCTGCGCAAAATGAATACCAGTAACATATGACATCAAGTGTGCCAATTTTATGTTGGGTTGGCTATATAAAATGACGATATACAAATATAAAGTAATTCTAAATAAAGGCCTTACTTTAGCATGAAAAACAACGCCAGTAATTCCTCGCTAAAACAAGCGAAGACAGCGCCAGTATGGCAGGCTCATGCTCAGCAGATATTGCCTGTACTGACAAAAGAATTGGTAAAATTGCAGTATCGTCAGGTATCGCACTTGCGCATCGGCGTGTACGCAGGCGACTATCAGGGCTTGAGCCGTGCCATGCACTCACAGTTTGGCCTAGTGCTACTAAAATGGCAATTAAGCGAGCATCATTGTCAGCAGAGCGCTCAAGCGGTATCTAGCGGTGTCTTTTATGAGTACGGCGTCATCACCGCGCTGTCTGCTCTAACGCCATATCAGCGCGTGGCACCGCCACTACTGGCGCATCATGAGTTACGCCTGCACATAGCAGCGCCGCCGTCAGCGCTCATCGCTGTGGTGATGCCATATTATAAAAACGGCAGTCTATCACAGTATCTAAAGCGGCCGCTGCACGCCCGTCAAAAGCATCAGCTTATCATGCAAGCGGCACAAGTAATAGCGCAGCTGCATCGCGCAGGCTGGCTGCATAATGATATTAAACCTAGTAATATCTTGCTAGATGATTTGTCGCCACTTCATTTTTTGTCAAGTCAGGCGGATGATAGCAGTCTCAAGACTGACTTGTTATTAACTGATTTTGCTTTGGCCACTCGTGTGGAAGCGTCAACTATAGGCAATCCTGCGGGTACACCGGCGTATTTGGCTCCTGAGCGCTGGCAAGGACACGGCGCATCGGTGCAGAGCGATATCTATGCGTTTGGGATTATGTTGTATGAGATATTGGTGGGGGTGCGGCCGTTACAGATTGATAAACAAAGTCGTGAGCCGCTCAAGACATGGGCAGTCCAGCACTGCCAGCAGCCAATTCCAAGGCTACCGCCAGCATACCGCCATTATCAACCTATTATAGATCAAGCATTGGCAAAGCGGGTAGAGAAAAGGTATCAAAGCATGGCGCAGATACTTTTGGCGTTAAGACGTATATGGGATTAAAGAAGAGGTCGGTTAGGGAAGAGTATTGATAAATAAAGCGTAGTATAGAGTGGAGCAAACGCTGAGCGCTAAATACTGAAGCTGCTATACTTCGATAATAGCTTCGATGCTTGGCGTTGAGTAGGGACGTTTTAATTAGCAAGCATAAAAGTTAATTAGCAAGCATAAAAGCTAACAGGCACAAAAAAACCTGCATCAAGGCAGGTTTTAATATTTGGTCTAAGATGTACTATCCGAAAATGGTGGGGCTGGAGAGACTCGAACTCTCACACCTCGCGGCGCCAGAACCTAAATCTGGTGCGTCTACCAATTCCGCCACAGCCCCATTTTCGTTACTCTATCATCAAAAGCATGTGAACTCAAATGCTATCGAAATAGTTAACTGATTCGGTAGTGCGTCTCAGTGGTTGGCTATTATATAGAGTTTAAATTGTTTGGCAACCCCTATTTGCAATTATTTTCGATATTTTAGCAATTATTTTTCATGTTTTTCATAAGTTGGTGATATAAAAGGAATTTTATTTTAGGTTTTTTTGACGCTTTAGTGATATTTATTTTGATCTTGTGCTGGTGTGAGGTTTAGTTGCTGCAATTTGCGTGTCAATGTATTGCGTCCCCAGCCTAGCAGGTGGGCCGCCGCTATTTTTTTGCCACCACTATGGTTGAGGGCGGCGGTGAGTAGTACGCGTTCAAACTCAGGCATCGCCGTTTGCAAGATGTCGGTTTCGCCGGTCTGTAGCGCCTGCTTTGCCCATGCGGCTAGAGCCTGTTGCCAGTCGGTCTGCATCGTTATAGGTGGATTGGGGCTAGTAGCGCCAGAGTCGATCGACCCTTGGGTATTTATATCGTTCTGCGGCGGGATTTGGGATGAGCGCGCTGCATGAGCTGGCTGTGGTTGCTGCATTATATCCGCTGGCACACTATCGAGCAGCTCTGGTGGTAAGTCCTCTACCATAACCGTGTCACCGGTGGCCATCACGGTCAGCCACAGGCAGACATTTTCGAGCTGCCGCACATTACCGCGCCACTCAAATGCCTGCATGACTTGCAGTGCTGCTGGATGCAGATGTTTTTTGGCAGTATTCATCTGCTTGGCGGCGCGCTGCATAAAGTAGCTGGCGAGGGCAGGGATGTCTTCGCGGCGTGTGCGTAGGGGCGGCAGAGGCAAGCGTATGACGTTAAGGCGATAAAACAAATCTTCGCGGAACTTACCTTGTTTGACCAGTGCTTCTAAGTTTTGATGAGTGGCGGCGATGATACGCACATCGACTTTGACAGGCTGCTGGCCACCAACGCGATAAAACTCGCCATTGGCCAATACTCGCAGCAAACGTGTCTGCGTACTAAAGGGCATGTCACCGATTTCATCCAAAAACAGCGTCCCACCAGTGGCCTGCTCAAACCGCCCTTGCCGTGTGGTCGTCGCCCCCGTAAACGCGCCTTTTTCGTGACCAAATAGCTCAGATTCGATTAAATCATGCGGAATCGCTGCCATGTTTAAGGCAATAAAAGGCTGCTGTCGCCGCGGTGAATGCTGATGCAGGGCGCTGGCGACCAGCTCTTTACCGGTGCCTGACTCGCCTGTGATCAACACTGTGATGGGAGAGTGGGCCAAACGGCCAATCGCGCGAAACACCGTTTGCATCGCTTGTGACTGACCGATGATGCCGCTGGGGTTGTCGGTCGCGGCGGGTGGTGTCGGGAATGTCTCTTTAGCAGCTGGTTTGATCGGCGCGGTGGTTGATGAGGTTTTGGGTGCTTGGTTTGTATGGCCAGTCGGCTCAGTAGGTTTATTGGGCTCGTTGGGCGTCGCATCTGATTTGACAGCGGGTTTTCTGGTGTTTTTTGTCTTAACATCGGTATGGGGCTGATAATGAATGGCTTTATAAATCGTTGTCACCGCGTCATCTAAATCAAAGGGTTTGGGCAGATATTCAAACGCGCCCGTCTGATAGCTACTGATGGCAGAGCTTAGATCAGAGTGCGCCGTCATAATGACGATGGGCAGCTGAGGGAAATGCTGATGTACCCAGTCGCTAAAGGACAGACCATCCATCATAGGCATACGAATATCAGTCAATATCACATCAGGGAGCTGGTCTGCAGGTGCTTGCTGCTGCAAGATATCATTTAGGCGTGTCCATGCCGCTTGCGCTTGCGTGAAGCTAATCACAGTGAGTCCTGCATCCTCAAAGGTATCGGCCAATATCAGGCGTAGGGCGGCATCATCATCGATAAGCCATAACGTAGCAGCGATAGGACTGCTGGGCTTGTCTGTTTGAGCAGGTATTGGCTGATCGCTTGAGGGTTGATGGTCATGTAAAGCGCGGTTGTCATTATACTCAGTCATATCTTGGGCCTAGTGGGCGATAACGTCAGAGGGCGTATTGGTTGTCATGAGGTTATCATAGGATTGTTATGAGGTTTTTATAGTAAGGTCTGGCTGGCTAAAGGGCAAATACAGGGCAAACTGAGTTTGGCGTGTGTGATGGGTGTTCGATTGGGCGGAGCTGACATCGATCATACCATGATGGCGGCTGATGATATCTTGGACAATAGACAGCCCTAGACCCGTGCCTGCTGCGCGGCTGGTGACCATCGGAAAAAATATCTGGCCGATGAGATCGGCATCTATGCCTGAGCCATTATCGGTTATGGTTACTTGCAAAACTTGTTTGTGCTGCTGGCTGCCGATGGTGTGCTGAAAGACCACTCGTGTTTGTAGATGCAGTATGGGCTGATAAGTAGAACTGCTATCCATTTGCATGGTAGCTTGTGGTGTTTCTTGAGACTCTGAGATTTTATGCTGTTGTAGCGTTTGTTCAAACTCAGTCATCGACTCACAAGCATTATTAATGAGGTTCAAAAATACTTGAATCAACTGATCCTTATCAGCGCAGAGCTCAGGCAGTGATAAATCATAATCACGCTGTAGCGTTACCTGTGGATATTGGTTGACGATTAGAGACAAGACATGCTCTAGCGGCTCATGAATATTGAGCATTTGCCAATTTGGTAGCTGATGGGAGCCAAGAAACTGACCGATAAGTTGAGTCAGACGGTCGGTCTCTGCGATGATGATATCGGTGTAGCTACGCAGTTTTGCCGCGTTTTTTTGTTTATCAGGATGGGGGCTGGCAGCGCTTTGCTGAGTGAGAGCTGCCTCAGCAAAAAAACCGCCCTCACTGAACTTGATAAATTGCCGCTGCAACAACTGCGCCGCCCCGCGAATACCGGCCAATGGGTTTTTTATTTCGTGAGCGACCGAGCGTAGCATCTGACGCGCGACGTTATATTGCTGCTGCTGGCGCTGCTCCTCTGAGATACGGCTTTGGCGATCCTTGCCCCACATCTCAATGATAAAACCATGCTGCTGCTCATCAATGACCGGCGTCACGCTATAGTCGATCAGCAGCGCTGTATGATTGTTCAATTGTGTGCTCACAAGATGATCGTGATCAATAAATGGCTGTTGATACACTTGGGCTTGCCGAAAGCGCTCGCTCAAGGAGCAAGAGGCATCCTTTGTTTTTTTAGAATTGTGAGTATCGCGATAGGTTTTGAGATGATCTTTGAGGGGGGGGTTGAAAGTCGATGTTGAGGTTTTTGGAGTGAGCAGCGCCAAGATAGATTGCCCCAGTAGGCGGCCACTACTGGTCGCCAGCAGTTGCTCTGCTTGAGCATTTAGCCAAGTAATGGTCAGATTTTCATCGACCCACAAGATAGCCGTAAACAAATGCTGAGCCATAAAGGCAAAATTGGGGGCAGGTTTTGTCACTACTACATCAGCTGTCATGAAGTACGCCTAACATAAAAAAGAAATCTACCAATATTTAATCATAAATCAACACTATAGAGCGGCAAAACTGGTGATTATCATAAAAAAAACGTACAATGCGCACAGCCAATTTATCTCAAGCAAGGTCAGCCATGCCCAACACCTCTACCGAGTCGGTAAATACGACGATATCTTCACAGCCAGCTTCTACTGCTCCAAAAAACACAGCCACTATATTTAATCCTGCTAAGCCTGCGCAAAAGCAGTCAACGAGTCAGGCAGACGGTACTCAGCCCTATCACCACAAAGCCAATCACAATCAAAACCGCAGTATCGCGCAAAGTGGCGATGCCACAGTAGCCCGTACAGCTGCGAGCGATGCGCCAGTTCAAGCCGCGCCAAAGATCGGTTTTGTGTCGCTTGGTTGCCCAAAGGCACTGGTCGATAGCGAGCGGATCATCACAGAGCTTAGCCGCGATGGTTATCAGGTCGCAAGTGACTACGATGGCGCAGATTTGGTGGTGGTTAACACCTGCGGTTTTATTGAGTCAGCGGTACAAGAGTCGCTCGATGCCATCGGAGAAGCCATCAGCAAAAACGGTAAAGTCATCGTTACTGGCTGCTTAGGAAAAGAAGCGGATAAAATCCGTGAGATGCATCCAGCGGTGCTATCGGTCACAGGCGCACATGCTTATGATGAGGTCATTACTGCCGTCTCGCAGCATGTGCCCAAGCCCAAGCGCGACGTAGATAGCCATTACGATCCAAAAATAGATCTGATCAATGAAGCGGGTATTAAGCTGACCCCAAGCCATTATGCTTATCTAAAGATATCAGAAGGCTGTAATCACCGTTGCACCTTTTGCATCATTCCAAGCTTGCGCGGTGACTTAGTCTCGCGTCCGATTGATAATGTCATGAACGAAGCACTGGCGCTCAAAAACGCTGGCGTGAAAGAATTGCTCATTATCTCGCAAGACACGTCTGCTTATGGGCTCGATCTGAAGTACAAAACCAGCTTTTGGAATGGCATGCCGCTCAAATCCAAGTTTTATGATTTATGCCAAGCATTAAATGACTTGGGTATCTGGGTGCGCCTGCATTATATCTATCCGTATCCGCACGTGGATAAAGTCGTCGAGCTGATGGGCGAAAAAAAGCTACTGCCGTATCTGGATATTCCGTTTCAGCACGCCAGTCACCGCATCCTAAAGGCCATGAAGCGTCCGGCGCATAGCGAAAATACCTTGGCACGTATCAAAGCGTGGCGTGAGATTTGTCCTGATATCGTCATTCGCTCAACCTTCGTCGTCGGTTTCCCTGGCGAGACCGAAGAAGACTTTCAATGTCTGCTCGATTGGCTCGTCGAGGCACGCCTTGATCGCGTCGGTGCCTTTACCTATTCAGAGGTCGAAGGCGCGGTAGCCAATGCCTTGCCAGGTCATGTGCCTGAAGAAGTGAAGCAATCTCGCTATGAGCGCTTGATGACGCTACAACAAGACATCTCAGCACAAAAGCTGCAAGAGAAAGTCGGTAAAACCTTAACGGTATTGGTCGATGAGATTGATAGTGCTGAGGGCATTGCGATTTGTCGGAGTTATGCCGATGCCCCAGAGATCGATGGTCATGTCTATGTCGATGACATCAGCGCGCAGGTCAAGGTTGGTCAGTTTTTGACCGTCACCATTGACGAGGCCAGCGAGTACGACTTATTTGCCAGCTATCAAGGCTAGGGCGTGTCCTCATTTCAAAAATGGCGATAAAAATGAGATAAATCGCCGTCAAACAAGGAAAATAGCGCAGATAATATCGAGATATTAGTCAGCTATTTGACACCGTTTGGC
>NZ_JAGBKN010000028.1:0-33054 GCF_017498075.1 Psychrobacter halodurans | reverse complement strand
TAAGCGTCTATTTTTACCAATGAAGCGGCAAAAAAGAGTCCTGTCCCTACGGCTGATGCTAAAATTGCGCCATACTGCGTTGCAAACCTAGCTAAGGCATCTGCATTATCGTCGATTTGCGCCTTGTCTGGAACAATTTTAGCGATCAGCAGTGCCTATTTTTGAGTGTTCAACACGCCCTAATGAGTCCTCTAGCGCAGGCAGGAATTTAAGCGCTGATAAAGGCAAAACGTCGGTGAAAGCTTGCTCAAAAGTGACGTCTACCATATACCAGCGCGGCTGATCTTCAGTGGCGATGGGGTCATAGTGACGATGCTCAGGATGGAATTGGCTGGGGTCAGGGTAGCCCGCCTTACTGATAGTCATGATACCGGCAACTCCAGAAGGCTTGGCGCTGGAGTGATAAAAAAACACCTTGTCACCGACTTGCATATCGTCGCGCATAAAGTTGCGTGCACGGTAATTGCGCACGCCATCCCAGTGCTCTGTACCTAGGCGCTGTAAATCATTGATGCCGAAAAAGGTAGGGTTGGATTTCATGAGCCAATAGGCCATCGTATTCTCCTTTTGTTATTATTGAGTGGTTGCTTTTGATCATTACGCGCTCAATATATAGTCGCTATACAGTCATTTATGCCAATATCTGCTCCTGTAAATGGCTGTCAGTATGATTTTATCATCCAGCGCTTTTCTTTATACTGTGTAGTCGTTATCCTAGTGCTGCTTTTGCTCATCATCGCCGCGCGTTATTTTTCGCATTGTTGGTTATTCGTTTTTGAATAGCTTTTTTTAATAGATACCTTTGTTATGTCAAACACCCAAGCAGTTAATTTATCTAATGATAGCCGCGACCATAAGACGATGTCTAATGCAGGTAGGCTGGAGGTGGGCGAGATCCCATTGGCGCTCTACATTCATATTCCGTGGTGCGTAAAAAAATGCCCTTATTGTGATTTTAATTCACACGAGCTGCCAGCGGATACGCAGCTGTCTATGTATGATGAGTATGTCGATGCGCTGTTAGCCGATGCACTGATGCAGCAGCCGCTGTCCCAAGGGCGAGAGGTCAGTTCGATTTTTATCGGCGGTGGTACACCGTCGCTATTACCAATCGCTCACTATCAGCGACTGTTTGCAGGGCTAAAAGACATATTTTGTTTTGCTGCTGATATCGAAGTGACGATGGAAGCCAACCCAGGAACGCTCGAGCATGCGCCCTTTGCTCAGTATCTAGACGTGGGTATCAATCGCTTGTCTATCGGTGTGCAAAGCTTTGCCGCTGATAAGCTGACAACGCTTGGGCGTATCCATGATCCTGCGCAGGCGCTGTCCGCGATCCGTGCAGCTCGGCTGGCTGGGTTTGAGCGGGTCAATGTGGACTTGATGCATGGGTTGCCGCAGCAGACTTATCAAGAAGCATTGGCCGATATTCAGATGGCGCATGAGGCGGGGGCGACACATATATCTTGGTATCAGCTGACGATTGAGCCAAATACGGTGTTTTATCGTAGCCAGCCTGTATTGCCAAACGAGGACAATCTGGCCGATATTGAAGAGGCGGGTCAGGCGCTATTGCAGCAGCTTGGTTACACCAATTATGAAGTATCTGCTTGGGCAGGCTCGTATGATAAGCCATGCCGACACAATGTGAACTATTGGCAGTTTGGTGATTATTTAGCGATTGGCGCGGGAGCTCATGGCAAAGTCACCATTGCAAGTGATGCCCTAGATCATGCAGCATTTGACACAAACAACGAGTTACGTGCGCAGTCTGGTATCTATCGTTTTAGTAAATCGCGCTTGCCAAAAGACTATATGGATTATCACCGTGTCAGTACGGATGACACTAGCTTGATGGCCCCAAAGATGGTCGGCTGGCAGGCCATTGCGCCTGATGAGCTGGTCAGTGAGTTTATGCTCAATGCCCTAAGGCTACATGGTGGGGTGGCGTGGTCATTGTTTAGCGCTCGGACAGGGCTTGGGTATGCTGAGATTGCCGCGCAGGTTCAGGGTTTGGTGGCGCAAGGATTGCTGGTAGATAGCACAGAACGCCTACAGCCAAGCCAGTTAGGCCAGCGTTATCTCAATCAGATATTGCGAGCGTTTTTATAAAATGAGATTTGTAAAATGACAGGTTGCGCAATCTATTAAAGTAAAAAATAGAACGTTACCAATGAGATATAATGTATGAAAAAATACAAAGCCAAAAAAAGACTTATCAACTAAATGATAAGCCTTTTTAATACAAAATCTACTTATTGAGCTTAGATTTTGTTTTGAACGTCTTGTGCGCCGTCAGTTACAGCGTTGCCTGCGCTTTCAACGTCTTGGCCAAGACCTTTAAAGGTGTTGCAACCAGTTAAAACAAACATAGCAGTCAAAGATGCGATGATTACTTTTTTCATAATAATATCCTCAAGATAAATCGATTGTTATAAGTAATGACAGTAACACTTAGTATGGTACCAAGGCTTACTGTAGGGCTGCTAGATAGCAAAGCGAAATGTAGATACCGTCTTGCTATCCGTTACAGACATCATAGTGAAAGTTAAAAACCATGCACAGTATCAAAATGTAATTATTGGCAGTAAACTGTAACTTATGATTACTTACTGATGCTATCTATAGTCGAATTCAAATAAATCGGATATATGGCGATCAAGCTGCTCAATGCGATCAATAAAACGTTGGTTTTCTTGGGTGCTGTGCCTGCGCTGCTCAAGTCTGAGAAAACAGCTTTTCATATTACTGTATCGTTTTTATATCGGGCTGACTGTCTAAAATTTAGACCACTCACGGAGTTTGTATGACCATTCATATTGTGCTGGTAGCCCCCAAAATGCCCAGCAATACCGGCAATATCATTCGTTTATGTGCCAATACAGGCGCTCAGCTGCATTTGGTTAGGCCATTAGGGTTTGAGCTTGATGATAAAAAACTGCGCCGTGCAGGACTGGATTATCATGAGTACACGCATATGCAGGTTCACGATGATTGGCCAGCTGCCAGACGTGCGCTACAAGCGGCGGATTGTCATACCATTACTGCTCTGACTACCAAGCTGAGCCAGCCTTTTTATGACTATGATTTTGGCAAACGACCGGATAATGAGACTGGCCAGATGCCAAACATCGCGTTGGTCTTTGGCTCAGAGACGGCTGGTCTGGCAGATGATATCCGAGAGGACATTGGCGCGGCTCATTGGCTGCGCTTGCCGATGCTGGCGGACTCGCGCAGTCTTAATTTGTCCAATAGTGTGGCGATATGCTTGTACGAAATTTGGCGTCAGCAGGGGTTTGTAGGCGATGAAGGGCGCAGTATCGGCTATGAGAGCTTGACGGTGTATGATCCAAAATAGTGCTACTGGCCATGGCTGCTATCAAATACAAACTATAAACAGTTCGGCGGTTTGGGCAAGCCTGCCAAGCGATTGACATGGCGCGCCACCAGTCCTGTGTTAAACAGCTGCTGTAGCTTTTGGTTGCTGATGTCGTACTCGGGCAGGGTTTTTTGTAGCCATTTGATCAGTGGACGGGTGGCTGGTGGGTGGTTGAATTTGGCAAAAAACGCGCGTACCTGCAGCAAAACCTGCAAGTGCTCCTCTGCTAGCTGTACCTCTAAGGTATCGGCTAGCTGCTGGGCGATGGCAGGCGTCCAAATGGTGTGGTCACATAGATGGCCGTCTTCATCCAATTCAATAGCGGGCTGTGCGGCATGGGTTGTACTATCGTTCATAGGGCAATGGTCACCACTTTATCAAATTTAGCATGATTGCTATCGATGCTTCCTGTCAGTGCGACCCATTGTTGATCGCTTAGTATTGCACTGAGTTTGGTATCTAGCTGTAATTGCTCAACGGCGCTGGTCGTGAGCTGCGCGATATCATCGCTCAGCGCATACATAGCCGCGATACCGTCTATGTCTTTGTCAGCCAAATAAGCATTGAGCCAGTCGATAAATGCAGCCGTCGTCCCCAATAACAAGATGCTATCACCGCGCTGCCAAGTGCGAGACATCTCGTCTGTGCAGCGTCTTAGCGTATCTATGCTGCTATGTAATTGATATAAAGTTGCCATGATAATGTCCAAATTATATCCAGCCGCTTGCGTCTATCGATGCCTATGCGTTATCGGTAAGCACAAACGCCAAATGGATGGTGGTTTTGATATAGTTGTGTGAGCTTGTACAGATTTTGACAAAGGGTTGAATTATCAAAAGGTTAAGATTCGCTCGAAGTCTGCTGCAGGTATCACTTCTGGAACCAATATCAGCTGTGAGGCCAGATCAGTAGGCAGCATACCTGTGACCCAGCCGCTAAAGACATCGTCAGGCAGCCACGCTGCTGGCATGTCATAGAGCTCAAGCGATTGTATCATCCCGTGCAAACGTGACTCTGGCTGCATCAGCAAGCCAAAGACAGGCGCATCTAGATACAGCTGCACATCATGACCAAAGGTCGCCAGCGTTAGTGCCAACGCGCAACCTTCATAGCTGGCCATTTCGGTCGGCGTATGCAGCTTAATCAATAATTTCATAGAAATCTCCTACTTAAATGTACTGATGAGTTGGGCTGAGCTTATATCGCTTGAGGTGATCAAAACTGTATCAACCGGCCATCAGCCTGCATCATCATTGCCAGCTCACTTAGACCGACCAAGGTAAATCCTGCGGCCAGATTATCCCCGCTTAGCTGATGGCGGGCGCTGTTATCGGTATCGCTAATACCGCGACCGAGTGCGGTACTGACGCAGACCGGTAGCGACAGCTGATACTGCTCTGCCAGATTTTGCCATGCTTTGGCCACATCAAGCTGGTCTGCCGATTGCCAGCGCAAGCGATTGGCCGTATGTGCGCCGTCGCCATAAAAAAACACGTTCAAGGTATGACTGCTGTCATCTGCTGGGCGCGCGCTGAGATAGGCACGAGCATAACGTAGGGCTAAATGGGCGAGAGGATGGCTGGGATCAGCCGTCACTAACAGCAAAGGGGTCGTGGTGGTCATAGGAGGTCTTATCTATCATTTGTGCTAAAGTGGTTTATGCTACCATAAAGCGGCCAAAAGCAGATAGGATCACTGTGAATGAATGGGGTTTTCTACCAAGTTTACCAGATATAGACATATTAGATGTCGTGATGGGAGCTGGTGACTGCTTCGTAATAAAAAATAATAAACTTATGGGCTAGGTTCACGTAGTCTTATCACTCTATGTAAGGAGTTTCTTTTTCTATGTTACCTGCTATGTCTTCACGCTCGACCCATGGTACAGACTATCAGCCGACCGCAGAGCAGCTGCAGATATTACGCACTGCCAGTGAGTTTGCTTATCAGATTTGGGAGAGTCGGACAGTCTCTTGTCAGACGTTTTTGCGTAGCTATCCGCTGGATCAAACCCTCACACGCCAGCAAATCGATGACTTGATCCAAGACTATACGTTGGATGAAAACTACCAACTCGCTGATGAGGCCAAAGTGATGAGTGGTCTTCGCCATCTGCGCACTTTGCTGATGATGCGCTGGATTTGGCAAGACGCGCTGCACATGATAGCGCTTGAGCAATTGACCGATGAGCTGTCGGAGTTTGCAGACGGCTGTATCTCTTTTGCCAAGAATTATACCTACCAGCATCTGATCAAAAAGTACGGCGAGCCGACTTTTATCAATGCGCAGGGTCAAGTACAAACAGACGACATGGCGATTATGGCCATGGGAAAACTTGGCGCGCATGAGCTGAATTTATCCAGTGATATCGACCTTATCTTTGTCCATCAAGCGCGCGGTGAGACCAATGGCGACAAAACCAAGGGCACACGCAGCATAGACAATAAGCGCTTTATGACAAGGCTTGGTCAAGGCATCATTAAATTGCTTGATAATAATACCGCAGATGGCTTTGTGTTTCGTGTCGATATGCGCCTGCGTCCATGGGGTGATGGTAGCGACTTGGCCATCCATTTGTCTGCGTTACAAAAATACTTTTCATTACACGGGCGCGCGTGGGAGCGTTTTGCTTGGCTCAAGGCTCGTGTGGTCGGCCATATAGAGCCGCCATTTTATGAGGCGATACAAGCGCTCATCAAACCCTTTGTCTTTCGCTATTATGTGGATTATAGTGCGTTTTCGGCGCTCAGAGAGATGAAGTCTTTGATTCAAAACCAAGTGGTTCAGCGCGAGGATTTGGACAATATCAAACTTGGCGCAGGCGGTATCAGAGATGTCGAGTTTATCGTTCAGGCGTTTCAGCTTATCTATGGCGGCAGGCACCCACAGCTACAGATCAAATCCTGCCTGCAAGCGATGCAGGCATTGTACACGCTTGAGTATTTAGAGCGTAGTACCTACGAGCAGCTACAAGCAGCCTATCGTTTTTTGCGCCGACTCGAGCATGGTATTCAGGCAATCAATGACCAACAAACCCAGCGTCTGCCTCATGATCGGCAGTGGCAGCACAATCTGGCGATTACCCTTGGTTTTGCTGATTGGGAAGGGTTACTAAGTACGCTCAACCATCACCGCCACAATGTCAATGTACCCTTTGAGCGTATGGTCACCGAGCGGCAAATACCCGACCACGAAGATACCGACCTTGAGCCAGAGCAGCTAGATGAGCAAATCGCCCGCTTAAATGAGGTGTTGACAAAAGACAATCGTGAGCTGCTACAAGGCTTTTGGCAGTCAAAAATGGTCGCCAATCTGAGCGATGAAGCTCGTGAGCGTTTGGATGATGCTTATCCGGTCATTGTCCATGCCTTGCTTGCTCATCAAGAGCAGCAGCAACTGGCAAACACCGCACTGCCGAGGCTCATCTCCTTACTCGAGGCGATTTGCCGCCGCTCTATCTATTTGGTGATGATCGCCGAAAACCCCAACGCTACCATTGAGCTGATTCCGATGCTCTCAGCCAGCCCTTGGATTGCTAAAGAGCTGGCGCAGTATCCGGTGTTACTCGATACTTTTTTGCAGCAGCGCTATCGTCACCTGCCAGACAAGCTTGAGCTACGTGATATCTTGCGGCAACAGTTATTGCGCGTCGAGCCCAATGACGAAGAAAAGCTACTAAGCGTATTGCGACTGTTTAAAAAAAACCAAGTGTTGGCAGTCGCTGCCAGTGATGTATTGGCTGAGCGCCCGATTATGAAGGTGTCAGACTCGTTGACCTATATCGCCGCTGTGGTGCTAGAGGCGGCGCTGGAGCGTGCTTTTGCCGAGATTGTCAAGCGTTATGGTTATCCCATCGGCCAAGATGGTGATCCTGTGACCGAGGCGGACTGCGGCTTTGCCATTATCGGTTATGGCAAACTTGGCGGGCTAGAGCTGTCCTATTCGTCAGATTTGGATTTGGTGTTTTTGCACAAGATAAAAGAGCAGGGCATGACCACGGGCGAAAAATCCGTGAGCGGTATGAAGTTTGCGGCGCGCTTGGTACAAAAGCTAATGAACTACTTAAATACCCAAACCCGAGATGGCCGCGCTTATGAGATTGACATGCGCCTGCGCCCGTCAGGTAATGCTGGCATGATGGTGGTCTCCTGCCATGCGTTCGAGACTTATCAGATGGACAAAGCATGGTCGTGGGAGCACCAAGCGCTGGTGCGAGCGCGAGCGATATGCGGTGATAAGCGAGTGACGGCGCGCTTTTGTGATATTCGCCGAGAGGTGCTATCGCTACCGCGCACGATAGAGCAGGTGCGCACGGAAGTCACCAGTATGCGTATCAAGATGCAAAAACATCTGGGCACCAGTCAGTGGCAGCAGCAAGCGGGCAAGTTTCATCTGAAACAAGACGCCGGCGGGATCATCGATATTGAGTTTTTGGCACAATTTGCGGTATTGGCCTATTCGCATGATCATCCAAGCTTGACCAAATGGAGCGACAATGTCCGTATATTTGAAGAAATGGCGTTGCTTGGTATCTGGGATCAGCAAGTTTGCCAAGATCTGACCGATGCTTATCTCAGAATACGTGCGGCCACTCACCAGTTGGCACTATCTGAGCAGTCGCTGTTGGTCGATGAGTCGCTATGGAAAGAGACGCGCGCACTGGTGCAAGATCAGTGGCAGCGCTTGATGGGGGTGGATGATGCTGAGGATACGCCTTGAGCATTGAGACGATGTACAAACTACTTATAAAAAAATTGACAATTGGTTTTCTTAAACCGATTTTCACAACCAAAATGCATTTTTTACCATAAAAATAAATGTGGTGGTGGTATCATATACGATTGATAATCACTGTTAAACAAAACCTACTTAAAAAAGTTAGACGTCAGCGCTAGCATAAGGACTATAAAATGAATATGGCAACACAAGAAGGTAAGCTTTGGATGAATGGCACGATGATCGAGCAGCCCGATGCCAGCGTCCACGTACTGACTCATAGCCTACATTATGGCATGGCAGTATTTGAAGGGGTTCGCGCTTACCAAACTGCTGACAACCGTACAGCGATTTTTCGCCTAAAAGAGCACACTGAGCGCTTGATGGGCTCAGCGAAGATTTTTCAGATGGATGTGCCTTTTGATGCAGCGGCGCTTGAGCAAGCCCAAAAAGACGTGGTCAAACAAAACCACTTGGCAGAGGCGTATATCCGTCCGCTGATTTGGGTTGGGGCAGAAAAACTTGGCCTATCATCACGTGATAACAGTATCAATGCCATGGTTGCGGCATGGCACTGGGGTGCCTATCTTGGTGAAGAAGGCATCAAAAACGGTATCCGTGTCAAAACCTCATCATTTACCCACCACATGACCAATGTGACCATGTGTAAAGCCAAGGCCTCGAGCAACTATCCTGTCTCTATCATGGCCAACCAAGAAGTCACCCGAAATGGTTATGACGAAGCCATCCTAATGGACCCACAAGGTTATGTCTGCCAAGGCGCAGGCGAAAACTTGTTTTTGGTCAAAGACGGTGTGCTACATACGCCAGATCTGGGCGGCGGCGCGCTTGACGGTATCACCCGTCGTACCATTATTCAGTTTGCTGAAGATTTGGGTATCAAAGTCGTCGAGCGCCGCATCACGCGTGACGAGTTTTACTTGGCGGATGAAATCTTTATGACTGGCACGGCTGCCGAAGTGACTCCGATTCGTGAATATGATGATCGTACCATCGGCAATGGTGGCCGCGGCCCGTTGACAGAAAAGCTGCAAACCTTGTATTTTGATGTGGTGCATGGCCGTAATGAGCAGTATATGGATTGGCTCAGCTTTATTGATTAAGTTTTAACATGACGCTGCATGAAGAAAGCTAAGACTTTGATGGTCTTGGCTTTTTTTGATTTGTTATGGGGAGGGTATCGACAAGCTCGCACATATATGATGGATGTTGTATCATAGCTGCGCTTGGCCGCTAATTATTTATTAGCAAGCATCATGAAGCTGCTGGTCATCTGTAGGCCACACTGCCGAGCGCGATACAATTTTGGCGCAAAGGTGTGCTGGGTAAAAAAATGTGCTGGGTAGAAATAGTATAAATCTGCCTCTTTTTCTGGTATTGGTCGTACGCCTAATAAAATAATGGAGAAGCCGTTGAGAGTCTTACATTTTGTCACTGGTGGCTTTTCTGGAGCGACGAAAGTTGCTATTGATTTGGTCGAGGCTCACAATCAAATCGAATCAACGGACAATTTATTAGTATTGCGCCGAAAAAAAACGACAGTCGCAGAAAAGCTGACAGAGCTTGAAGAAAAAGGCATCGACTATCAAATAGTCACAGGTAAGACGCATCTTGCGACTGTCCATGAATTAAAAAAACTATGTAAGCAATGGCGACCTGACATATTGGTTGCGCATGGGTTTCCTGAGCATTTACTTGGAAGACGAGCAGGGCTGTTGGCACAAGTGCCTTACCTAGTACAAGTGGAGCATAATTCTAAAGAGCGCTACACACCGTGGACGCGACATCAAACACGTAAACTCAGTAAATCCACGGCCAGTATTGTGGCGGTCTCTGAAGGGGTGGCTCAGGTATTGTCTGCGCAAGGTCTTCATGCCCCCATTCATGCCATTCCAAATGGTATCGATACCACTCGATTTGGCGGTGCTCATCCCGTAGCTGTCCATCAAAGGCCGCAAGATCTGATCATGGTGGGGCGCTATGCCAAAAGTAAGGACCATGTTACTTTGATTGAAGCGCTACAGCAGTTAAAACAAAAAGGCATCACTCCCACGCTGACTCTAGTAGGGAGTGGCCGTAAGCGCTATCAAAAACGAATACATGACCTAGTGGCTCGTTATGAGCTACAAGATCAAGTGACTTTTATAGAGTACAGTAGTGAGGTTGAAAAGCTATTGCGCCAACATAAAGTGTTTGTCATGTCGAGCCGTTTTGAAGGGTTGAATCTTGCAGTATTAGAGGCTATGGCAAGCGGCTGCGTCTTAGTAGGCAGTACCGCGATGGGGGTAAAAGAGCTGATTGATGATAAAGCAGATGGATTTTTATTTCCTATCGGCGACTCAGCAGCGCTAGCAGATATCTTAGAGACCGTGCTGTCTGATCCAAAAAACTACCAAGCGTTTGCTCATGCCGCAAGAGAAAAAGTCTTAAAACACTACGATAAAAAACATGTCACTCAGGCATATTATGAGTTGTTTCAAAGTTTATTATCAAATAGTTAGGGCATGTCCTTATTTTATTACTATAGTTAACCTACTTTAAAACAGGTACATCACTACTAGTGTTCATTTTCCTTACTTGCTGTTTCTACGCTTACAGATGCTGCAAAAAATAAATACCATTAGTATATAGTCTCGTGGTGCACAGTATCTTGCCTACCAGTTTTATTTAGGATTGACTATATGTATAGAATTAGGACATGCTCCAGTAATCAATTAGATTTCAATGTGGGCGTGTTATGAATCAAAATGATATAACAATTAATATCTTAATACCTGTGTATAACGTTGAAGATTATGTAGAGGAATGTATCGAGTCAATCCTTGCTCAAATAGATAATAGAGCATCAATCTTAATTATGAATGATGCGGCGACAGATAACAGTGCGTCTATCATAGAACATTATAAGAAACATCCTCAAGTAGATGTTTTTGACGCACCTCATAACAGAGGGCTGTCAGCAACCCGTAATGCTCTTTTTAATATGGCTCAAGCAGATTATGTATGGTTCATAGATTCTGATGACGTCATGTATGAAGATGCTTATTCATCTGTCATGTCACAGCTAGAAAAGCTAAATTCGGATGTGTTGTGTGCAGACTATGTGTCATTACGTGGAGAAAAAGAAGTTAAGAAAAAGGCGTTTATAGGCAAGGCCAATAGAAATTTAGCCAATAATAACAATGACTTCTTGGACAATGTTGTTGCAAATAACAGCAACCATGTTTGGAATAAAGTCTTTAGAAGACAGCTGATACAAGATGTAAGATTTAAAGAAGGATTGAACTTTGAAGATATCTTGTTTATGACCGATCTTTCGTTAAAGAATTTTAAATATAGCTATTTGAAGTATCCAGTCATAAAGTATCGTGAGCGTGAGGGTTCTATTCTAAAAAATCTCGATAAAAAATACGTAGATGATTATTTATTTGCTTTTATTTATCGTGTTGAAAACTATCAGAGATATGCTGAAAAAGATGGCTATCATTATTTACAGTATAAGGTCTATAAGCGTTATATAGGGTTGTTAAATAAAATAGCTAAAAATAACCAGAAAGATTTACTAAAAGACACCTATGATCAATACAATAATTTCTTTTCAGAGCTCTACCTAACTGCTCGTAAAGCGCTACCATTACATCAAAAAACAATACTTGATATTAAGAATTCTAAACTAGATAAAATTTTGAAAGGGATATAGACCATGGAAAACATTTTTCACGTTATCAGTAATAAACCTTTTAAGATTTTCTATAATGGTCTAGTGCCTAGAAGTAAAAGAAAGGAATGGGGTTTTCGATATTCAGAGCTTCCAGTACAAGCTCAAGTAGCCACATACTGGAATCGTATTATAGAGGCTTACTTTAATGGTGAAATCGAAAAGTACAACATTCAACCCAAAAAGGATTTTAAGAATAAAAAAATTATTTGGCAGTATTGGGCCCAAGGGGTAGAGAATGCTAAAGATACTGCTAAATTATGTTTTGCATCAGTTGATAAGTATAAAGGTGACTATGAGGTAATACGGATTACAGATGCAAACATAGATGAGTATCTTGATTTACCTGAGTTTATAAAAGATAAAAGAAAGAATCCTGAGTTTCGTCCAGTGTTTTTTTCTGATTTATTAAGAGTCCTTTTAATAAACGTCTATGGAGGCATATGGTTAGATGCATCAATATTACTCACCGATGATCTTCCTACTAAGTACGAAGATTATGACTTTTTTATGTTTTCAAGAGATCCTGATTCTGTTAATAAAGATTGGGGCAAAGGTGACCAACACTTTTACTTTAGTTGGCGTGAAGAGTTTAAAGTTAAACACTTGAGTAGTATCATGTATGGTCATGAAAAAAGTGAACTATCTTCAGTGATGTTAGATTTATTATTATACTTCTGGAAAAATGAGGAGGAAATCCCTCATTACTTCTTTTTCCAGATAATGATTAATGAATTAAAAGATATGAATGTCATTGATTTTAATTTCCCAGCAGAGGATGACACACTACCGCATTTACTGCAGACTAAAATGAATAAAAAATTTAAATTAGAGGAATATCAGTTTATTAAAACACAAGCCTCCTTGCACAAGCTTAGCTTACACGAAGAGCTTAAGGAAAAAGATATCCTTGGAAATTTAACTTACTATGGTTTCTTTAAGAAAGAAATCTTTGGCTGATAATTTTTTAACCTACTGCCAATACTCCTCAAGCCATGGACTTGATTTTACATGACGGTACCATTTGCCGCCGCCGCCTTTGATGGCATCGGGCGGATTAATCTCACCGTGGAAAATGACGATTTTTGCGCCCTCAGGTAGGGTCGGGGCACGTACCAGATTAAGTGGAATAGGGGCAATACATTGGTATTTGAAGCTCACGCACCAGTCTTTATCCCAGTATTCTAAATGATGATGCTCGCGCAGATAGTTCGATAGATAAGCCTGCTCATGGCGCACCTGCGTGCGAATGGTCTCAAAGTTACGCTCAAAGTTTGCCAGCAAGTTAGGATAAGTACCCATACCGATATTAAAGCGATAGACCGAGCTGTTACCAATCATGCGCCATGGTTTTTTCCAATCACGAATGATAACGACGCTGTCTGGGTGCGCTGCTTGATAGGTAAAAAATCCATCGATATTATCAACGATGACGATATCGATGTCTAAAAATAATGCTACACCTTTGAGATCATACAGCTCAGGCTTAAAGGTGGTAAGCTTTTTCCAACCACGCTCAGGGCCTGCAGGTAGATCTAGCTCAGGTATTGGGTAGCACTTTACGGCAGGGTCAATACCTGTACTGTCATCGGTCAGACATACCATCTGAAAGTCCAATGTCAGGTGGCGGCTCACCATATTGTATAGGCGGTTGACGTATTCTGGGCCATACTTATCACCCCATTTCATACAGATGACATAACGCTGCTCGGCAGTATGATCTGGTTGTGTCAGGGTGTCTGATAAGGGCTGGGTTATGTCAGTTGCCATAATGCACTCATATTAAAGTCAGTAGAGGGTAGGTCTATAAGGGTTTATATCGATTTATACGGTTGTTGCGGGTTAAAAATTATGGCATACGATGTGAGTTTTGCTCGTCATCATCAAGCCGCCTACGATGTTGATTGTTGTTACGAATAAAGTCTGCCAAGGCATTTTTATCAGCCGTATAAGGGTTGTCTAGCTCAGGGATATGCTTAAAGCGCCGATAGCCCCACATATAATGACTGCATTTATCCTCAATCATGTGCTGCATGGCCAAATTGAGCGCATGCGCTGCTGTTTTTGCATCGCGATCATACAGCGCTGGGTCATCAAGCTTATAGCAATAAA
The DNA here is from genome assembly GCF_017498075.1 of Psychrobacter halodurans. Taxonomy (NCBI): domain Bacteria; kingdom Pseudomonadati; phylum Pseudomonadota; class Gammaproteobacteria; order Moraxellales; family Moraxellaceae; genus Psychrobacter; species Psychrobacter halodurans. The sequence goes on along the minus strand of NZ_JAGBKN010000028.1, from coordinate 19,108 downwards.
TATCAAATCCGCGCCCATCATCACGGCGAATACAAGATAAGCCGACCAGTGCGCATTTGGTTTTACTAGCAAGCTTGGAGGCCAGTGTACTGGTCAACGTCTCAATCCCAAAAAACGGCACAACCACGCCGCCTGACGGATCGGGGACATGGTCGGGCAATATAATACTAAAGCCGCCTTGCTTTAAAGTTTTAAAGATAGCTCTGACCCCGCTACCATCGGTGGGTACCAGCGTGGCATTTAACCGCGAGCGGCCTTGCAAGACAAAGTCATTGGTCATGTCGCCTTTGACTGGTTTATACATGATGGTTGGGGCACCAAATTGATTGAGCCACGCGTTCATCATCTCCCAGGTACCCAGATGCGGGACGATGGCCAGCATACCGTTTGGACTGGCAAGACCTTCTAACAAAATGTCTTTATTGTGGACATCGCGTATCTGCTTGATGCTCCACTCAGGCGGCATCGCCCAGCTTTTGACCGACTCGATACTGGTCAAGCACTGATGATAGATAATCTCTTTGGTCAGCGCTTGTTTTTGCTGGTCTGATAAAGAATCAGCAATCAGCGCCATATTGATACTGACGGTGCGCATGATGCTCAAGCTGGGTATCTTTATGATAACCCAAGCGACAAAACGTGCCACTATCTGCAGGACGGACAGTGGCACGTATTTAAAGATATGGTACGGATTCATGACCACTCACGCAGTGATGAATCCTGTAGTCCGTCAGATAAAGAATAGTTAAACATTATCTGAGGGCTTACTGAGCAGGTCTATTGCTGTCGGCTTGTGCTTTTTCGCGCACACGGATACCAAGCTCACGTAGCTGCTTGCTATCGACTTCAGCAGGGGCTTGGGTCAATGGGCAGTCAGCAGTTTTGGTTTTCGGGAAAGCAATCACATCACGAATAGAGCCTGCGCCTACCATTAGCATGATCAAACGATCCAAACCAAAGGCAAGACCACCGTGCGGCGGCGCACCGAATTTTAAGGCGTCGAGTAAGAAGCTAAATTTCTCTTCGGCCTCTTGCTCATCGATACCTAGCGCTTCAAATACAGCTTGCTGCATCTCAAGGGTGTTGATACGTAAGCTACCACCACCGATTTCGGTACCGTTTAATACCATGTCATAAGCGATAGAAAGCGCGGTTTCTGGGCTGTTTTTTAGCTCGTCTACCGAGCCTTTAGGCTTGGTAAATGGATGGTGCATAGACGTCCAGCGGCCGTCGTCAGTTTGCTCAAACATTGGGAAGTCGGTCACCCAAAGCGGCGCCCACTCACATGTGGTGATGTCTAAATCTAGACCGATTTTTTGACGTAGGGCACCTATGGCATCGTTTACCACGCTGGCTTTGTCCGCACCAAAGAAAATAATGTCGCCATCTTCTGCACCAGTACGCTCGATAAGGCTAACCAAGACGTCATCAGTCATGTTTTTGATGATAGGCGACTGCAGGCCAGACTCTTTGTCGACGCCGTTGTTGATCAAGCTTACATCATTGACTTTAATATAAGCCAAACCGCGCGCGCCATAGATACCGACAAACTTGGTGTAGGCATCGATTTGCTTACGGCTGAGTGAAGCGCCGCCTGGGATACGTAGTGCTGCCACACGGCCTTTAGGGTCGTTTGCAGGACCAGCAAAGACTTTAAAGTCAACATCTTTCATCAAATCAGCCACATCGACCAATTTTAATGGAATACGTAAGTCAGGCTTGTCTGATGCGTAGTCACGCATCGCCTCGGCATAAGTCATGCGCGGGAAGGTGTCAAAATCGACATCAAGCATGGTTTTAAATAGGTGCTTGATCAGGCCTTCATTGATATTCATGATTTCTTCTTCGTTTAAGAAAGAAGTCTCGATATCTACTTGGGTAAACTCTGGCTGACGATCGGCACGTAAGTCTTCGTCACGGAAGCATTTTGCGATTTGATAATAACGATCAAATCCTGACACCATAAGAAGCTGCTTAAATAGCTGTGGTGACTGCGGCAAAGCAAAAAAGTTACCTGGGCGGGTACGTGAAGGCACCAGATAGTCACGTGCACCCTCTGGCGTAGCACGAGTCAAGATAGGGGTTTCAACATCTAAGAAACCGTGATCGTCGAGATAACGACGAATCGCTGAGGTGGCCTTGGCACGGAACACCATGCGCTCTTGCATGTGCGGGCGGCGCATGTCCAGATAGCGATACTTAAGACGCAAGTCTTCTGATACCGTGGTATTTTCGTCATTCAATGGGAACGGCGGGGTCTCAGATTTGGCCAGTACTTCAATCTCTTTGCCCAACAGCTCAACTTGACCACTGGTCATATTGTTGTTTTCGGTGCCTTCATAACGGCGGCGTACGCGGCCAGTGATTTTTAGCACATATTCAGGACGTACTGCATCAGCCGTCGCGAATGCCTCTGGCGTATCAGGATCGACGACGACCTGCAATATACCGGCGCGGTCACGCATGTCTAAAAAAATCACGCCACCGTGATCGCGACGACGATGTACCCAGCCTACGACACTGATGGTTTGCTCAAGTAAGCTTTCGGTTACGGCTCCGCAATATTCGTCTCGGTATTCGCTATGCGTCATAGTGCTTTGCGTCATAATATAGTTATCCAGTTGTCAGCCCAGTTCGAAATATAATAATGCAGCCATCATTGGCATGGCGCCAGTTAGGCACTGTGCGAATAGGCACTGTGCAAAAAAGCACAAATACGCGATTCAGACAAATGGTCATCGCGCAGGCTGCAGTAATTTGGTGTAAACGCATATTATGCCTAATCTGGCATTGTTATACAACTAGCGGTTGCCAGAGTATCTACGTTAAATAATGTCATCATGCTTGAAAATACGGCCAATCGGGCACATATCAGCTGCACATTAATAACAGCAACGTTATCATTATATCTACCGACATATCTACCGACTTGAGGAAATGACCATCATGCTATTTCATCCACCCAAAAATCCTATCGAGCTAAAAGTACGCCATCTAAACGAAGCGCAAAAGCAGCGCCGTGAGGATTTAATGGAAGCCACGCAAGGCAAAGCCGCCCTCAAGCAGTTCAAAAAGACCATGGCAAAAAAAGCCAAACAAGCGCTAAAGGCAAAAAATAAGAAAAAAAACAACGACAGCAAACCACAGGTATTTGTGCTGGATTTTGATGGAGATATCAAGGCCACAGCCGTCAAGCATTTGCGTGAAGAGATTAGCACACTGATTAGCACCGCCAACAAGGGTGATGAAGTAGTGGTGCGCCTAGAGTCAGGCGGCGGTTTGGTGCATGGTTATGGGTTGGCCGCGGCACAGTTGGTTCGTCTAAAAGACGCCGGTTTAACTTTGACTGTCTGTGTCGATAAAGTCGCGGCAAGTGGCGGTTATATGATGGCTTGTGTCGCCGATAAAGTGGTGGCTGCTCCGTTTGCTGTGATCGGCTCGATCGGGGTGGTCTCTCAATTGCCAAACTTTCATAAATGGCTCAAAAACCATGATGTCGACTATGAGATGTTTACCGCTGGCGACTACAAACGTACCGTAACGGTATTTGGAGAAAACGACGCCGAAGACCGCGCCAAGTACCAAGAAGAGCTTGAGCAGACGCATGCGCTGTTTAAGCATTTTGTCAATACCTACCGCCCGGCTCTAGACTTAGAAAAAGTCGCGACAGGCGAGCACTGGTATGGCGAAGATGCCTTGACGTTAAACTTGGTCGATGAGCTGAAAACCTCCGACAGCTATATCCTAGCACGTATGGAAGACAGTGAGGTGTATGCCCTGCATTCCAGACAAAAACCAACGCTTGCAGAAAAGCTGGGACTGGCGCAAGCAGCAGAGGCGACTCTACATGTGGCGCTCGATAAGCTGCCAGATGCCTTGGCGCGCTTTGAGTTAAACAGTCGTTTAAACATCCTAAAATAACATGAAATATCAAAAGGTTGTTTAGTGTTTAGCTCTACAGGCTTTATGATTGACTGATGAAGTGTTTGTATTTTGTAAAAGGCGTGGCCTAGCTGGTCGCGCCTTTTTTGCTGTTTATTGATAATCACTGTGTTATAAATGTAGCGGATAAAAGAGAGTATACGTACGTACACTATAATGTTTTATTAAAATTCCAATGTGAAATCTATAAGAGTCATTAACCATAAGTAGAGAAAAGGAAGTCACTATGTCTAGTCAAACCCTGATGTTTACCGCAACAGAACATGGTCAGGCTATGTATGCCAAAGTCAAAGCGTTCATAGAAACCTATATCGAGCCAATCGAAGCGCAGTTTTGGGCAGACTGCCATGCACAAAACCCTGATGGTGACTGGACCACATGGCAGTGGCCCGAAAAATACGAGAGCTTGCGTAAGCAGGCACGTGACGCTGGCTTATGGAACTTATTTTTGCCAGATGATGAGCTGGGTGCTGGCTTGTCTGTCACCGACTATGCGCCGATCGCTGAGCTGACAGGTCGTAGTTTGCTGGCGCCTTACGTATTCAATTGCAATGCACCTGATAGTGGCAATATGGAGTTGTTATGGCGCTATGGCTCAAAAGAGCAGCAAGACCAGTGGCTTACGCCGTTGTTAGAAGGTAAGACGCGCTCGGTGTTTTGTATGACCGAGCCTGAGGTGGCCTCCAGTGACGCGACCAATATGCAAGCGACGGCAGTGGTCGAAGGTGACGAAATCGTCATCAATGGCAGCAAGTGGTGGTCGTCAGGTCTGGGTGATCCTGCGGTCGATGTATTAATTGTCATGGCCTATACCCCTGATGAGAGTAAAGACCGTCACCATCAGCACTCGATGGTACTAGTGCCGGCAAAAACTGCTGGCGTCAAAATCGAGCGTATGCTCAAAGTATTTGGTGATTATGATGCGCCGCATGGTCATGGAGAGGTCTGCTTTAATGATGTGCGTGTGCCAGCCAGTCACTTTATCGGCGGGCCAGGTATGGGCTTTGAGATAGCCCAAGGCCGCTTGGGACCAGGCCGCATTCATCACTGTATGCGCTGTATCGGTGCGGCTGAGAAGTCGTTGGAGCTGGCTGTCAAACGCGGCATGGCACGGACGGCTTTTGGTAAGCCACTTATCCAGCTGGGCGGCAACTTTGAGCGTATCAGTGATGCTCGGGTTAAGATTGACCAAGCACGCTTATTGACACTATACGCGGCGCAAAAAATGGATGCCCAAGGCACCAAGGCGGCATTGACAGAGATCTCTGCGATAAAGGTCGTCGCACCCACGGTATTACAAGAAGTAGTCGATATGGCGATTCAAATCCATGGCGGTATGGGCGTGTGCCAAGACACGATGTTGCCGTCATTTTATGCACAAGCTCGAGCGCTGCGTCTAGCTGATGGCCCTGATGAAGTGCATAAAACCATGATTGCCAAACTTGAGCTAAAGCGTCAAGGTTTTAGCCGCTCGTCGAAACCTGCTAAATCTTAATATAAGAGTAGGGCGCGTTGCACATTCATAACGTGTTGAACATTCACAAATAGGCACTGCTGATCGCTAAAATGGCGCTAGACAAGGCGCAAAGCGACGATAATGCAGATGCCTTACCGTAATGATTGATTACTTTAATTGACCACATGATAAGGAACATCTTATGGCTACTGATACTCATGCCAACTCTACTGACAACGATGACCAGTCACCGAGCACCGTCTTAGATAAAGGCGGCGCAGTGCGCGAAGGCGAAGAGCTGGATGCTCACGCGGTCAGCGTCTGGCTACGCGAACAGGGCGTTGATATAAAAGGCGAGCCAACGGTAACGCAATTTTCTGGTGGTGCTTCAAACTGGACGTACCGGCTACAATATGAAGGCACGGATGCAGAGCAAGATTTGATCTTGCGTCGTCCGCCAAAAGGCACCAAAGCCAAGTCGGCGCATGACATGGTGCGCGAGTACACGGTACAAAAATCCTTAAAAGACGCTTATCCTTATGTGCCAAATATGGTGGCGCTATGTACCGATGAGTCGGTCATCGGAGCGGATTTTTATGTCATGGAACGTATGGAAGGCATCATTCCGCGTGCCAATCTGCCCAAAGGGATTGAGTTAGATGAGGCGCAAACACGCGCATTATGCACCAATGTCATCGACGCCTTGATTGATCTACATCAAGTAGACTATAGCGCGCATCCTGACTTGGTCGAGCTTGGCCGCGGTGAGGGCTACTGCGAGCGCCAAGTGACAGGCTGGGACAAGCGCTATGTCAAAGCCAAAACACCCAATGTGCCAAGCTTTGCGTTGGTGCGTCAATGGCTGACTAAGCACACACCTGCCGATAGTAAAACTTGCTTGATTCACAACGACTGGCGCTTTGATAATGTGATCTTAGATGCCAAAGACCCAACCAAGGTCATTGGTGTGCTCGATTGGGAAATGGCGACTTTGGGCGATCCGTTGATGGATTTGGGCAGTGCTTTGGCCTACTGGATCGAAGCCGACGATAACATGATCATGCAGCAATCCCGCCGTCAGCCCACGCATTTAAAGGGCATGATGACCCGTGAGGAAGTGGTGGATTATTATCTGGAGCGTACGGGTTTACAGATAGACAACTGGACGTTTTATGAGGTGTTTGGGTTGTTTCGCTTAGCGGGCATCGTACAGCAAATTTATTATCGCTATTATCATAAACAAACCACCAACCCTGCCTTTAAAAACTTTTGGATCATCGTCCATGTCTTGCATGCCAAGTGCTTAAAGCTGATCGCTCAGTATGAGGGCGAGGCGTTGTTTACCAGTCACGTGCAGCCGCATTTAGCAGACATGGGCGTCGATGCTGCTACCATCGCACAGCTACCCAGTCCTGTACAAAAAATTGTCAAAAGTATCTTACCAAAAAGTTACTTTACCCAGACGTCGTCATCGGCGGACGAGTAACGCGCTGATACGCCGCATGGCACATAAGGCTACTAACAAATACCGTTGGATTAATAACAAAAGGCAGCATTTTATGACCACCATACTTCTGGCACGTCATGGTCAGGCGTCCTTTGGACAAGCAAACTACGATCAGCTCTCAGAGCTGGGCGGTATTCAGGCGCAGATGTTAGGTGAGCATTATGCAAACACCCAGCGCCGTATCGATGCCATCTTTACCGGCAGCTTGGTCAGACAGCAAGACTCAGCGCGGCATTTTTGGCAGCGCTACCAGTCTTTTGCGAGTAGGGATCAAAGCCAAACGCCGCCGCTCGTATCTGCCATTGACTTAGACAACACGGATCGCTATGTCTTGCCGCAGTTTGATGAGTTTAATCATCAAGACGTCTTGATTAAGTCTCATCCAGCTTTTGGCAATCGCGCGGCAATCGCGGCCGAGATTGCGCAAGCAGAGGTCCCATCTAAGCGTTTGGCCGAGCTGTTTGATCAAGCGATGCAGCGCTGGCATGGCGGCGAGTGCGATGATGACTATCTAGAGAGCTGGCCACAGTTCAACGACCGCGCCCAGTTGGCGCTTGAGCAGGTACGACAAAAAGTGGTGGATATGAGCCTAAATCGTGACAGTACGGTGCTGGTGTTTACCTCAGGTGGCGTGATCGCGGCCATCACAGCTCAGCTATTAAAGCAGGGTAGTTCAACGGCCTATCAGATTAATAAAAGTCTGGTCAATACTGGGGTGACGGCGATCACCTTTAAAAATGAGCGAACGCGTTTGCTGTCTTTAAATGAGTATAGCCACCTATTTTCTGCAGGCAAAGGGTTTGTGACGTGGCGATAAGCTGGTATCTGACGGCATGGATACGCTATAGTAGGACAACAGCGCTCGCGGCTGCGGCTAAGGACGAATGCGATCCTCTATGATCGCCGCGTATCATCCGCTTATCTTGTCTGATGATAAAATAAGCGCTATTTCATTATAAGATGTCAAGGACTGTCTATGCAAAATCATATTTTAAAGGTCGTCAAGCAAAATGCCGAGCAGCGCAAGCGGCAGATATTAAGCGCGCTATACCCGGATCGGTATCTAAAAAAACGCAGCAAACAACAAGTCGGGCGCGGCAAAACTGTACTCATTACAGGAGCCAGCTCAGGCTTGGGTGAGGGGATGGCCAGACTCTTTGCCAAGCTGGGTTATAATCTGGCGATTTGTGCGCGCCGTACCGATCGCCTAGAGCGTTTAACCTCAGAGCTAGTGGCAGAGTATCCGGATATTCGGGTCGAGTATCGCGCTTTGGATGTGAGCAACTATGACGAGATATTTGCAGTGTTTGATGCCTTTGCTGCGGACTTCGATGGCATCGACCGTGTGGTCGTCAATGCAGGTGTGGGAGATAGCCGCCGTATTGGTAAAGGCCGTTTTGAAACCAACCGTCATACAGTCGAGATCAACTTTATATCCGCGCTGGCACAGTGTGAGGCGGCGATGAATATCTTTCGCGCACAAAACAGCGGTCACTTGGTGGTGATCTCTAGTATGTCGGCCATGCGTGGTTTGCCCAAACACCTAACGGCGTATGGTGCAAGCAAAGCGGGGCTGGCGCATCTTGCAGAGGGTATTCGTGCTGATATGCTACTTACCAATCTGCCAATTCAGGTGTCTACGATTTATCCAGGCTATGTGCGTACCGAGATCAATGAAAACGCCAAACCGCTGCCGTTTGAGGTCAATGCCGAGACGGGCACCAAAGCCATCGTTGCCGCCATTGAGGCTGAGGTAGAAGAAGCCTGTGTACCAAGCTTGCCGTGGTCGGTGGTGGGTAAGGCGATGAAGCATCTGCCATTACAGGTGGTCAATAAGTTTGGCTAGCATCTCACTTAAAACGCAAATACAATGAAAATAAATAGACAAAAAAAGCCCTCTATACAGATATAGAGGGCTTTTTACGCTGCAGTATCCGCAGTGTGAGACGTTTTGACTAAAGCGTTTGCGGGTTGTCGAGTTGATGCTGTTCGCGCAGCTTTTGCCGCAGTACCTTACCGACGTTACTCTTTGGCAGCTCGCTGACAAACTCGATATGACGCGGGCATTTATAACCCGTTAAGTTGTCCAGCGCAAAATCCTTAATCGCTTCTTTGGTGACATTGTTGTCCGCTGGCACGATATAGATTTTGACCGCTTCACCTTGATGCTCATCAGGGATACCTATCACCGCACAGTCGACAATGTCGTCGCTGTCCAACATGACAGACTCAATCTCATTAGGGAAGACATTAAAGCCAGAGACCAAAATCATGTCTTTTTTGCGATCGAGTAGGGTAAAGTAGCCTTTTTCATCCATACTAACGATATCACCAGTACGGAAGTAACCATCACTGGTAAACTCTTTACTGTTGTCTTTATTAAAGTAGCCTGAGGTGACATTTGGGCCTTTGATACACATCTCACCAGCCTGATGGGGCCCTAGGCGCTCACCGTTTTCGCCAACGACGATAATATCGACGCTCGGGACAGGAATACCAATAGTGCCATTGAACTTACGATCTGTGATGACATTGGCCGTACCAGCGGCCACGCCTTCGGTCATCCCCCAGCCCTCGATCATCGGGCATCCTGTCACATCCAGCCAGCGTGCAGCGGTTTGTTCAGTTGCCGCCATACCACCTGCCTGCGAGATACGTAGCGAGCTAAAATCCAAGTCTTTAAAGTTTGGCTGATCCAGTAGACCTTTGAACAGCGTATTGACCGCTGGAAAAATATGGAAAGGCTGTTTTGATAAGGTTTTGACAAATCCTGGCATATCGCGCGGATTAGGAACCAAGATAAAGGTATAACCTGAGCGCATGCCGAGCAAGCTGAGCATAAAGGCAAAGATATGATACAGCGGTAGCGCCATGACCATATTGATATACACTTCATTGATCTCAGAGGTGACCGGACGATACCATGCTTCTGACTGTAGGGCGGCTGCCACCACATTGCGCTGTGTGAGCACGGCACCTTTTGATAGTCCTGTGGTACCACCAGTATACTGCAAGATAGCCGTTTGGCTTAAGCTGGTTTTTGAAGGCTGAAACGGTAGGCTCTTGCCCTTTTTTAGGACATCAGGGAATTTGGTGACGTTATATTTAGGATCATTGAGGTTGTACTTGGGCACCAAGCGTTTGACTTGACGGATAACGGTATTGACCAAAATACCCTTAAGCCCCATCATATCGCCCATTTTGGATAAAACAATACGTCTAATGGCCGTCTCTTCGATGACCTGCTCGAGCGCTTGGGCAAAGTTGTCTACCACAAAGATAACTTGCGCACCTGAATCGTTGAGCTGATGGCGCAGCTCGCGGCCAGTGTACAAGGGGTTGATAGGCGTACATACGTAGCCTGCCCGCAAGATACCGATCATCGTGGGCAAATACTGCGGCACGTTTGGCATCATCAGTGCCACCACGCTACCTTTGGGGATACCCTGCGACTGTAGCCATGCGGCGACGGCCAATGAGGCTTTGTCGACATCATCATACGTGTGCGTCACACCCATACAGACACTCATAGGGTGCATACGAAAGCGGTTAAAACACTCCTCGTATAGCTCGATGAGGTTGTCGTATTGATCAGGGTCGATGCTCTTTGGTACGTTTGCTGGATAATGAGCAAGCCAAGGCTTATCTGTAGTCATATTTAGCGTCCTTAATTTTGATATAAGTTAAGGTTCTATAAGAAAGTAGTCACATCCTTGTCAACGATATGCGCTCAATCACTGAGTGCGATATGGCCGAGTGCTATCCTATCTATTACTGACTGCTAACATATGGTGGCCTTTGTACAATGGTGTTTAACGATCAAAAATGCTGGTTTGAATGGGTTAAACGATTGATTGTGCGCCTCGCCTTCACACGAGGTCAAATAAAACATATATATGGTAAGACGACGATATTCTGTTATTTTAACGAATATTTTCTTTAATTAAAGCAACAGAATAACACGTGATATATTTCGGCAATACATTAACACAACTACAACGTAAGTCGATATTATTATACTAGAACTTCTTAGTACATATATAAATTTGATTAATCAAATAAGATGTGTTGCAAGTGAAATAAGATAAATGGCCATCAAACAGGGATGAGCTGTGGGGGTGTTGTCTGGCACGACCGCTTATCATAGAGATAAGTGGCTGGCGAAAGCGATTCGTCAATAGTGACGATAACATAGAATAAAGATTGAGTAAAAATTCTGTGAGGTCAAAGCGGATAAATAGGTAGTAACGAGACAGATAAGCCATCATTCATGCATCAAGCAATAGTAAATAATAAAAAGATATAAAGATAAGGGCGCTGACATAAAAGCGCCCTGCAAAGGCAAGGCGCTATGATAACGCTTTTATTATGAATGACGTATTTACAGTCTTGGATGGTCTGCGTCGTGTTTTTCGCGCAGTTTTTGCCGCAGTACCTTACCCACGTTGCTCTTTGGTAGCTCGCTGACAAACTCGATATGACGCGGGCACTTATAACCCGTTAAGTTGTCCAGCGCAAATTCTTTGATGACTTCTTTGGTGACATTGTTGTCTGCAGGCACCACATAGATTTTGACCGCCTCACCTTGGCGCTCATCAGGGATACCAATGACCGCACAATCAACGATACCGTCGCAGTCAAGCATGACAGACTCAATCTCATTAGGAAAGACGTTAAAACCAGAGACCAAAATCATGTCTTTTTTACGGTCCAACAGTCTAAAGTAGCCTTTTTCGTCCATGCTGACGATATCACCAGTACGGAAATAACCATCGCTGGTAAAGTCATCACTGCTGTCTCTGTTTAAATAACCTGAGGTGACGTTAGGGCCCTTGACGCACAGCTCGCCTGCTTGGTTTGCACCGACGCGCTTGCCCTCATCATCAACCACGATGGCATCGACGCTAGGGACAGGCACACCAATTGTCCCGTTAAACTTACGATCTGTGATGACGTTGGCCGTACCGACCGCCACGCCTTCGGTCATCCCCCAACCTTCGATCATCGCACAGCCAGTGGTCTCAAGCCAGCGAGTGGCGGTTTGTTCGGTCGCCGCCATACCACCTGCCTGCGAGATACGTAGCGAGCTAAAATCTAGGTGTTTAAAGTTTGGATGATCCAGCAAGCCTTTAAACAGCGTATTGACTGCGGGCAAGATATGGAATGGCTGTTTTGATAAGGTTTTGATAAACCCTGGTATGTCGCGAGGGTTGGGTATCAAGATAAAGGTATAGCCTGAGCGCATGCCAAGCAAGCTAAGCATAAAGGCAAAGATATGATACAGCGGTAGCGCCATGACCATATTGATATATACCTCATTGATCTCAGAGGTGATAGGGCGGGTCCAAGCCTCTGATTGCATCGCCGCCGCCACGATATTACGCTGCGACAAGATGGCGCCCTTTGATAATCCTGTCGTGCCGCCGGTATATTGCAAAAACGCCTTTTGATCAAGTGACATTTTTGGCTTTTGAAAGGGAAGGTTTTTGCCTTTTTTGAGCACATCAGGGAGTTTTGTGACTTGATACTTTGGGTCGTTGAGCTTGTATTTGGGGACCAGACGTTTGACTTGGCGAATGATAGTATTGACCAAGATGCCTTTGAGCCCCATCATATCGCCCATTTTTGATAAGACAATACGTTTGATTTTGGTCTCGCCGATGACCTGTTCGAGCGCTTGGGCAAAGTTGTCTACCACAAAGATAATTTGTGCGCCTGAGTCGTTGAGCTGATGACGCAGCTCGCGGCCTGTATAGAGTGGATTGACTGGGGTACATACATAGCCTGCCCGCAAGATACCAATCATCGTGGGCAGATACTGCGGCACGTTTGGCATCATCAGTGCCACCACACTGCCTTGAGGTAGTCCCTGAGATTGTAGCCATGCGGCGACGGCCAACGAGGCTTCATCCACATCATGATAAGTATGAGTCACGCCCATACAGATACTCATAGGATGCATACGAAAGCGGTCAAAGCACTCCTCATACAGCTCCATTATGCTGCTATATCTATCAGGGTTGATAGTCTTAGGTACACCATCGGGATAATTGGCCAGCCAAGGTTTGTTCGGCATCATAGTCAGCGTCCTTGAATTTCAAAATAGGGTAGGAGGGTGTATCAAAGCAGTCTTATCCGTGTCAATAAAACACACCAGCGCTGACAGAGGTAGTTTGTCGCTGCGTGCGTCAACATCCGTATTTATTGACTGGCTGCTCAGTTTTTTAATGACATGGTAAGTTGCACGGTAATCGTCAACTGCTTTAGTGACCGCAAAAACCATGCGCTATGATTAAGGCATCAAAACCACGGCATCAAAAAAATAATACAATTCAGAAATACATTAGCATGAATGTCGGCCAAGGCAACAACGGTATATGATACTGATCAGTTCATTTAACCATCAGCCATAGAATATGAGGTGAGTTAGGCCTGTGCTAGAGAAGTTATCTATATATAGTTGACAGTTACAGTGAACGGATAATGAGAAGAAGCGAGGTTTGATGGAGTAAATTGGGTGACTGTCGATTGAATTGAGGATACGGCCTGGTAGAAGCCAGCAATCAGGGAAGCGAGAATTGCTGGTTTTTATTAAAAAATCGGCGGTAAGTAAGTAGGGCGCTGATGGTGCAGCCCAATGTGCTACTCACACAGATCAAAAACATGGTGACTATTTGATAGCGAATGGCTTGGGTAGGGTCAGCGCCTGCTAAGATCTGTCCTGTCATCATGCCAGGTAAGCTCACCACGCCGACCACCAACATAGAGTTGAGCGTCGGTGTCATACCATTGATGATGGCCGTTCGTACCTGCTCATGGACAGCCTCAAAGGGCGTCGCAGATAAGCTGAGCATCATCTCGATACGCGCTTGCTGCTCATAAAAGGCATTGATCAGCTGGTTACTGGTCAATGAGATGGCCGTCAGTGAGTTGCCTAATATCAGACCCAAGATAGGAATCACAAACTGCGGTGTGTACCATGGCTGCACATCTAAAATAACCATGATGGCAATGGCTGTCACCAGCACTGCGGAGACACTAACGGCAAGCAGCGTATCGATAAACAAGCCATTATAGCGGCGTTTGACTCGGTTTTTGGCCGCACTTCCTGCAATCAGTGTCATTATGGTCAAAATGGATAAAACTTCATACCACTGCTCGCGCGCAAACACCCATGCTAGGATGAGACCGATAAAGCTCAGCTGCACGACTGTACGTAGCGCCGCCATCAATAGTGTCTTGGTCAGATGTAGACGCAAACGCCAAGAGACCATCAATACCACGAGGATTAAGCTGCTGGCGAGCGCAATGTCGCCATATGTGAGAAATATCTGCATATCGTCGCTGGTGTTCATCGCGGCTCACTTTATCAGCCAAGTATGCTGGCTCACTCATTTATTTTTACTGCCCGCTGTGCTTACACAGAACACAGACATGGACCCTTTGATGCGTTCATTGAATTTACATTTACCTGATTTTAGTCAGTACACCTGCTTGCATATGCCAATGCTGATCGGCCAATGGCAAGATGTCTTGGGTATCATGCGTGACCCACAGTACCGTGCGTTGTTTGCTTTTTTGTACCCAGTCGACAAGGAGTGCAACCAGCTGCGCGGCCGTATCGACATCTAGCGCGGCGGTAGGCTCATCTAGCAACAAGACACGCGGCTCTAGTTGTAGTAAGCGCAAGGTGTTGACCAGCTGGCGTTCGCCGCCTGATAAGTGATAGGCATCTTTGTGCAAAAAATCGCCCCCTCGGCCTAAATAAGCAAGCTGGGCGGTATGCCAATTACTATCAAAGCGTAGATGTTGATGCGCCCGCAACTGGAAAGGCAGCTGCAGATTATCAAGCACGCTGCCTTCTATCAGCTGAGGATGCTGTGCGAGTAAAGCGACTTGAGCGCGCCACTTGGTAGGCGAGATACCTTGTATATCCCAAAAGCGGGCGTGGGGCGGCTCGTGCGTGGGTCTTAACCGTACGGTGCCCGCGCTGATGGGCAAAAGCCCTGCCAACACCCGTAGTAGTACCGACTTGCCGCTACCAGATGTACCCGTCAGGACGGTCACCTGTCCTGCTAATAGTGTGCCACTGGCTTGTTGTATCAGTCGTTTTTTTTGTCCATCACTACCGTGAGTCAGCACCTCAATATACTCAAATGCCAAGATAGTATCGTCGTTATCAGCACTCATCGCTGGGCGCTGTCTATTGAGCCGCTGGTGGTTGAGTAGCTGATGTCTGAACTGGTGACTGCCGTGCGGCGGCTTGCTCAATGGCTGCTCGCAGCTTTTGGGGTACGCGAATGGGACGCATGGGGGCAGCAGCGGTATCGGCTGCATGGTCATTGTCACCAGTATTGGGTGTCGGTCTTAGCTGGTTTTGCACGCAGGCGATGACAATTTTGCCACGGCTTAATAGCCCGGCGTTGCTGCTAGCTGCGCTATCTGTCAGATGCCGATGGATGCTTTGATAAAACACAATGCTGGCAGGCTTTATCTCGACGTCATCGATACGTACGCTGATGACTTCATCTAACAATATCGCCCGTTTGTATTGTAGGTCTGCTTGACTGACGACAAAGTGCTGCACGTCGCCTGTATCTGTCTGTAAAAAATAACCGTTGAGACCGAGTTTGGCAAACCAATCACGGCGACAGTTTTCAAAAAACACCAGATGATTGGCATGGTAGACTATACCGCCAGCATCGGTATGGTTAATATAGACGTTATAGTCTTTTGCAAATAGTGGCGAGATACTATCGCTGGTGGCTGTTTTTGGGGTGTGGTGCTTGGCTTTTTTTGTCGTTGTTTGCGTGCTTGTTGTCATATGAGTGCTCAGTCTAGTGATACAGGATGTCTGTGCGATGGTTGAGTGCTAAAAGTTGCATGCCAAAAAAGTGTCAGCTATTTATTATGAGGTATCATGGCCGCTGACCAGTAGCAACTACTCTAGCTTAAGATATCTGGGCGTGCAACAGTCAGACCTATTTACGTCTGCTATCATAGTGCGTCACATCAGTGTATCGCTGCGTATTTTCATCAATCAGTATAGGATAATTTATGACCCGTTTTGTCAGTTTTAATATCAATGGTATTCGCGCCCGTCAGCATCAGCTAGAGGCAGTGCGAGAGGTGATCGATCCTGATGTGATGGGATTGCAAGAGACCAAAGTACACGACGATCAATTTCCTTTATCGGCGGTCGAGGGTTTGGGGTATCATGTAGAATACTTTGGCCAAAAAGGGCATTATGGTGTGGCTCTACTATCCAAAGTTGCGCCGATATTTGTCCAAAAGGGGTTCCCTGGCGAAGACGTGGATGCCCAAAAGCGCTTTATCCACGCCCGTTATGAGCTGCAAGGCCGTGAAATTGATGTATTAAATGGCTATTTTCCGCAAGGCGAGAGCCAAGACCATCCCACCAAGTTCCCTATGAAGCGTGCCTACTATGCCGATTTGATGGCATATATCGACACGCTCAAAGCTGAAGGTCGCTCACTGGTGATTATGGGTGATATGAATATCGCGCCAGAAGATATCGATATCGGCATTGGGGAAGCAAATGCCAAGCGCTGGCTAAAAAATAGAAAGACTTCGTTTTTGCCAGAAGAGCGTGAGTGGTATGCCGATTTGATGTCGCGTGAGCTGACGGATACGTACCGCCTGCACTATCCAGAGAGTACTGAGCTATATAGCTGGTTTGATTACCGCAGTCGCGGCTTTAATGACGACCCGAAGCGTGGTCTACGTATCGACCATATTTTGTGTAGCGCGGATCTCGTCGATCACTGTGTGGATGCGGGTATCAGCTATGAGCTTCGTGGTATGGAAAAGCCTTCTGACCACGCGCCAATTTGGAGCGCGTTTAGTCTTAGCAAAGTATAATTTGAATCAAACATAGCCTAAATAAACAAACCGTCTGAATAAACCATCTATATAAGCAAAATAAGGAAGCCCCTATGGCTGTTGGAAATGTTGCAATACCTGATACTATTTATCCTATCGAAGGCGTCAAACTAAGTGCGACCGCGGCAGGCGTGCGTTATAAGGATCGTGATGATTTGGTGGTGCTTGAGATTGCTGAGACGGCCAGCTGCGCCGTTGTCACTACCAAAAACACCTTTTGTGCGGCGCCTGTACGCGTATTGCGTGAGCACTTTGCCACTCACAGTCCACGCTATCTTGTGATCAACACTGGTAATGCCAATGCTGGGACGGGTGCCGATGGCAAACGCCGCGCCCAAGAGATATGTGCGGCATTGGCCACTAAAGCTGGCGTCGATACCCAGACGGTCTTGCCGTTTTCGACAGGGGTCATTGGTGAGCCGCTAAACAGCGATGCGGTCATTGCAGGGTTGGATGAGGCGCTTGCTGGTTTGGCGGCTGATAAATGGCTGGCCGCGGCAAATGGCATCCGTACCACGGATACTATTCCTAAGATTGCAAGCCAAAAAGTCGAGGTGGCGGGCAGCTGCTATCATGTGACTGGTATCTCAAAAGGCTCAGGCATGATACGTCCAAATATGGCAACCATGCTAGGCTATGTGGCGACCGATGCCAATATCAAAGCCGACCTGCTACAAGAGATGTTGGGCCAAATCAATGAGCAGTCCTTTAACCGCATCACAGTCGATGGAGATACCTCGACCAACGATTGCTGCGTTTTGATCGCCACAGGGGCAGCCAGCTCGGAGATGATTGATAGCCCTGAGCACCCGCATTACTCAGCGGTATTTGCTGCTTTGACAGAGGTGTTTGTCCGTCTGGCGCAGTTGATTGTACGAGATGGGGAAGGCGCAACCAAGTTCATGACGGTCAAAGTCACCGGCGGCAAAGTCACACAAGAATGCTGTGATGTGGCCTATGCGGTTGCGCACTCTCCATTGGTCAAAACCGCGTTTTTTGCCAGCGATGCCAATTGGGGTCGTATCTTGGCGGCGGTGGGCTATGCAGGGATTGAAGATCTTGATACCGAGCAAGTCGATGTCTATCTTGATGAAGTGATGATTTGCCAAAACGGCGGCGTGGCGCCAGACTATACAGAAGAGGCGGGTAAGGCGGTGATGAGCCACCCAGAGATTACCATTCATATCGATCTGGCACGCGGTGACGCTAGTGATACCGTTTATACCTGCGACTTGTCTTATGACTATGTCAAAATCAATGCAGACTATCGTAGCTAATTGATAGCGGCTATTTATTGATATCTTAATGCCAAGCGTAACAGCCAGAGTGACCCATAGGGTGTCGCTCTGGCTTTTTTTGTGCCTTATTAGGCCAATATAAGGAGGATTGCTCAAAATAAATACGCGGTGAGTAGCAATTTACCCTGTGATTTAATACGCTTTATTAACAGCAGTTGCAAAAGCTGACGTTACTTTACAAAGCAGTCATAGAGGAGAAGCAGCGCTGCGCCCTATACTTATTTCAGTCAACAATAAATCAAACAGTTAAACCAAACTATCAAGTAATCATGACCTGATAAGTGTGAGACATACGACGATAGTTATAGAATGTGCCAAACAATAACGTAAAACAAGTAATAAAAACGCATAACCAATAACTGAGGATTGAATAATGAAAAAATTAGCCATTGCAGCATTAATGACCACATTTGCCCTATCAGGTTGCTCTACCATGGGGATGGATAGCGAGCGTACCATGGTGGTTGAAGGGCAGCCAATGAATGTCAAAGTCGTCAATATCCCAAGTTTTGAGGTAGAGATTGCACCGCGAAAAGCCGTCTGTGACCTCACGGCAACCGACGGCACCACCGTTGAAGCTGAATGCTTGCAGTATCGTCAAACCCATCAGAAAAACTACACCACATTAAATGGTAATATCCAAGGTTTCACTTATGAGCCAAACCATCGTTATGTACTCGATGTGCGCCAAGAAGCCGTAACTGCTGAAGGCTCGAATGTGGTACAACCGGTCTGGATCTTAAATGAAGTAATTTCTAAGACGGCTGAGTAATGACGCTGACAGCTGACTACAATTATTGTAGATAGCCATTATACGGACGATAGATATTTAATAATTATCCTAAAAAATGCCTCTGATTGATCAGAGGCATTTTTTTGTCATATTTAACACAACATGATTATTTTATTAGGGCGTGTCCTCATTTTAAAAATGGCGATAAAAATGAGATAAATCGCCGTCAAACAAGGAAAATAGCGCAGATAATATCGAGATATTAGTCA
>NZ_JAGBKN010000027.1:0-33167 GCF_017498075.1 Psychrobacter halodurans | reverse complement strand
AGGTTGCGCAGCCTCTGGGAACGCAGCACGCAAGTAAAATTTATACCAGTAGCGCGTTTAAATTTATATAACAGTTTTATTTTCAACTGACTATAGCGAGTGACTTGAAGACACGCACTAGCCACATAATAGCGCCATTAATGCTTGCGGCGTCTCAACCTGATAGGTAGGCTGCTGCGCGGCAAGCTCTGCCGCTGATGCTGTACCATAATTGACCGCAATACTACTCATACCCAGCTGCGTCGCCATCTCGATATCATAGACGCTATCACCGACAAAAACAGCGTCGGCGATACCCTGCTGAGTAGCCTGTAATATATCAATGAGCATCTGCGGATCAGGTTTTGAGCCTGCTTCATCAGCACAGCGGGTCATCACAAAATACTGATGACTGCTCGAGGCTGCAAGCACCCGATCTAGACCTTTTCGTTTTTTGCCTGTGGCCACGGCCAGCTGTTTGCCTTGACGCTGTAGCGTTTGTAGCATGCTTTCTATCGGAGCAAACAGCGGCGTGCGGTGGCTATTGGCGATATAGTACTCAGCATAGCTTTGCTGAATGCCCTGCTTTTGTAAATCGCTGGCCTGCGAATATAAAATATCAATGCCATTCATCAGGCTAAGACCGATGATATCTTGCACAGCCTTATCTGTCGTTTGAAACCCGTGCGCCTCCCCTGCCACATGCATGGCCTCCACGATTAAACCCACCGAATCCATCAAGGTGCCGTCCCAATCAAAAATAATCAGCGTCTTATCGGCCAGATTATGCGGGTTGGATACGTGAGAGCTGGCTTCGGCAATAGCAATACTGGCAGCAGATTGTGGATTCATAAATAAACCTTGATGACTGTTAAACCTTGATGACCTTTAATACTTGATAAACTGACGTGTGACTTGATGACTTTTATGAATAAAGACTATGAATAACGACGATACATGGCGAGTGTCAATACAAAAACGTCACGGCGACTTATCAAAAATAAGCGGGCGTGACGTTTAGCGCACGTATTCGACTTTATCGTCCGTCCTTAGCGCGTCGTGTTGAACAGTCACAAGAAGATAGACACACTGTCATCATACGCGAGAGTGGGACAACACTAATGGGACAATACTAATCAGGTAATGTGCTCTGCTCAGGGAGCCAGTCGGCCATGTCTTCTGGCAGCGGCGCGGTGATACTCTTATAGCCTGGGATGTCTAAGCGCCATGCATGTAGACACAGACGATGGACGCCTGATTTGTCGTGCACGTTATATTTATCATCGCCCAAGATGGCATGACCGATATGCGCTAAGTGTACACGAATCTGATGGGTGCGCCCAGTGAGCGGCTTGGCTTCAATCAAGCTCACAGGCTGATCGGCCAGCATAAAACGTTCATGAATGATAATGTCCGTCTGGCTGTCTTTGGCTTGCGGGTCTTGGCTATCTACCTTGACACGGCGCTCACCATTAGCAAGCGTATAGCGTAACAATGGCGCATCGATACGTTGCTCATTCAGCGCAGGCTGGCCTTTGGCGATACACAAATAGTGTTTTTGGATGGTTTTATCCACCAGATGCTGCTGCAAGGCTTTTAGCGTTGAGCGTTTTTTAGAGATCATCAGCAAGCCTGAGGTATCCTTGTCGATACGGTGCACCAGCTCCAGATATTTTTTGCCAGTGACTTCACGCATGGCCTCGATGACACCAAAGTCCAATCCGCTACCACCATGCACCGCAATGCCCGAAGGCTTGTTTAGCACCAACATCCCCTCATCTTCATACACCACTCGTGCCAGCAAGCTATTGGCAAACTCGGTGCTGATGATGGGCTTTTCGCGCGTCGCCAGCTGAATGGGCGCGATACGCACGACGTCTTCACGCTGGACTCTATCATGCGCTTTACAGCGTTTATTATTGACACGCACTTCATCCGAGCGAATCATTTTGTAGATGTGCGATTTTGGCATACCCTTTAGGCGGTTGAGCAAAAAATTATCCAAACGCTGGTCATGCTGATGGCGCGTTACCTCTAGATAATTGACTCTGGCAAAGTTGCTGATTTCATCATCAGCGCTTTGCGGGCGTGTTTTGCTATTGAAAATAGCAGGCGCTTCGTGGATCGGCGCGTCATCGGTCGTTTTTGAGTTTGTCATTTTTCGTTAGGTATTTACACAAAGATTTGCTATAGTTTAGCATGTTGAGCGCCAATTAAGCAGAAGCTGCGCAATAATCATTATTGCAAAAGATTGCCTAACGCTATTGTGCCAATCACGGCTTTATGAGTGATTGCCCAAGCGCGGTTAGCGATGCCTCTGCCAAGATGGGTCGTCTCATCTGATTTTAGGGTGCACAAACTGAGTAAAGCTGTTTTTATAGACGTCGCTTCTCAGACCGCCCCATAAATTGTAAACGCGGCATGAATGCTTCTTTTTTGATAAAAGCAAGTTTCTTTACCGCATGGCTATTTGTATGATAAAACTGATAGTGACACAAAATACCATTGCGTGAATAATGCTGGCAAAACGCCTATTTATTGACCATTTACCCCATAACACTGATTTACTACCCGCATAATCACGACTGTTTTTGATAACACATTATCAACGTCTTTTATGTGAGGCAGCCGAGCAAGTATGGGACGTTTTACCTTAGCATCGAGACAGATATCGATAGCCGCCTTAGTATCGGTGGTCAAACAGATGACAATAAAGACATAGACATAAACCGTGCCGATAAGCCGGTCATTTACTCTGTTTGCCAAGTACGCCCCGCCGATGACTGATGCGACCATAGCTAACAAAACGCCCAAGATATGATTGACGTAATCGCAAAAGAACGAAAAATAAAGCAAGACCCATTGTTTTACCTGATCTAACAGATGCTGCATCGCGCTATTTTTTTATAATAGTATTGATGACAGCGGTTATTGCTAGACTTTGAGGATGCATAGCAACAACACAGCGCCTTTTTTAGGATCAGTATTTTTAGAGCCGTCGCTAAGGCTTGCCCACTCTGACAAAGTGCGCGGTCATAATGACCCTAAAAACCACTGACTAAAAACTTAACCTAAGACGCTGATGCATAGATGTTTAGAGCAATCTGCATTTGCATGGTTTGACGTAGCTTGTTTGATATGGCTTGTCTGACACTGCTGGCCTCTTTAGATCACCGTAAAGCAGCCCTTGAGGCTGATTGCTTATGTTCTCCGGTCACCATATCTGCCGCCGATGTCGCCATTTGCAGCACTTGCCGGCACCTCCTAAAGTCCAAGCTTAGTCGTCGTTATGCGTACTCATAGGATAAAATATGAAACGCATTTTGATCAACGCCACTCAAAACGAAGAGATTCGCGTCGCCCTTTGTAAAGGCAACCATCTATACGATTTTGATCTAGAAAACCGCACCCGCGAACAAAAAAAATCCAACATTTATAAAGGTCATGTGACCCGTGTCGAGCCATCGCTTGAAGCGGTGTTTGTCGAATATGGCTCACAGCGTCAGGGCTTTTTGCCGATTCGTGAAATCTCTGCTGAGTATCTAAGCGGCAACCCACGTGATGAAAACATCAAAAAGCTCATCAAAGAAGGCGACGAGCTAATCGTTCAGGTCGAAAAAGAAGAGCGCGGCAACAAAGGCGCAGCCCTATCGACTTATGTATCACTCGCTGGCCGTTATTTGGTATTGATGCCCAACAACCCTCGTGGCGGCGGTATCTCCCGCCAAATATCAGGCAAACTGCGTGAAGACATGAAGCGCATGCTAGGCAATCTTGACTTGCCAAAAGGCATGAGTGTCATCATCCGCACCGCTGGTATCGGTAAAACCCAAGAAGACTTGCAGCACGATCTCAATCACTTGCTCAACATCTGGCAAGCCATCCAAGAACAGAATAAAAAATACCCATCACCGCGTCTGGTGCATCAAGAAGCTGGCGTGGTCACCCGTGCCGTGCGTGACTATCTGCGTGACGATATCGCTGAGATTTGGATCGATAACGAAAACGCCTATATCGAAGCGGCAGGTTTTATCGATGCAGTAATGCCAAAACAGGCTGAAAAGCTCCGCAAATACACCGATTATGAGCCAATGTTTTCGCGCTTCAATATCGAAAAGCAAATCGAGACGGCCTATCAGCGCGAAGTGCGCTTGCCCTCAGGTGGCTCTATCGTCATTGACCAAACCGAAGCGCTGGTCTCTATCGATATCAACTCCGCCAAGTCAACCAAAGGCTCAGACGTCGCCGAAACCGCCTACCACACCAATCTAGAGGCCGCTGACGAGATTGCCCGTCAGTTACGCCTACGTGATATGGGTGGCTTGATTGTCATTGATTTTATTGACATGAATGACAATAAGCATCAAAAAGAGGTCGAAAAACGTCTGATTGATGCGACCAAATACGACCGCGCCCGCGTGCAGTTCGGTGATATCTCTAAATTTGGCTTGATGGAGATGAGCCGTCAGCGCTTGCGTCCGTCACTCGAAGAATCAACCGGCTATATCTGCCCGCGCTGTCATGGTAACGGTATGATTCGTGATTTGCGCTCATTGTCATTGTCAATCATGCGCCAAATCGAGCAGATCGCCCTAAAAGAGCGTCAAGGTGAAGTACAGGCCGAAGTACCGACCGATATCGCGGCGTTTTTGTTAAACGAAAAACGTGACAGCTTGGTTTATCTCGAGCAAGACAGCGGCACGCGTATCACGATTTTGCCGCACGCGCATCTTGAGTCACCAAACTTTAAGCTGCACTTCAACCGCGACGGTTTTGCCCCATCCAGCTACGAGCGTATCACTGATACCCAGCAGCAAGAGTATAGCGATCTTGGCTACGACGTTGACTGGCAAACGGCGGACAACGAACGCCCTGAGCAGCAGCCAACGCGTCAGCCGCGCCAGAGCAGCGACAAAAGCGCAGCACAGAAAAATAAAAACCGCGCCCAGACACCGTCAAACGCTCCTGCGCAAACACAAAACAACAGCGCGCAACAAAGCGAACGCCAGCAAAAAGATCGCCATCAAAACGACCGTCGTCAAGACAACAGCACCAATACCGCGACGAGCGCGCCGCAAGCGGATAAGCCCCAACCAGCAGCCACGCCATCAGCGAGTGTGACCGCCGCCCAGCCGCAAGCCGTTGCTTGGCTATCCAACCTGTTTGCTCAGGCACCGCAAGCATCGACCACGCCTACCGTGAGCAGCCGTGATGCTGCCGAAGCAATCGAAGCCTTGGTCAACACTGGCGCACAAAGCTTAGGCGCCTTTGGTCAAATCGATAACAGCGCGCTTAGTACCGAAAGCCGTACCGCGAGCACCGAGCAAACCTCGCAAACCCCTGAGCAGCAGACCGATGGCAAATCAGACAGCGCCAACAGACAGCAATCGCGTCGCAGCTCAGACAATAAAAACGAAGAGAGCAACGACGACAGAAGAAGACGCAAATCACGTAAGTCTCGCTCTGCTAAGCCGCGTCAACGCAAAGAGCAAAATGGCGAGAGTAATCAAAACGCAAGCGCTGAGACCCAAAGCAGCTCAGAGGCCACCGAAAGCGCAAACGAGCAGCCAAATAAACGTCAGCAAGACAATAGACGTAGCAGTGAGCGCAGTCGCAACAATCGCCAAGACAACGGCCGCGATACTGGCGAGCGTCATAATACGGATAGCAGCACCAGTGAGCATAAGGCAGCAGACGAGCAGCCGCTCAATAAACGCAAATCGCACAGCCAACGCGGCTCACGCGGCAAGCTAGAACGCGGTGAGACGCTTACCTCTGATAGCGTCAAGCAGTTCTCTGGCAAAAACGGCGAAGCACACACCAGCAAACAAGCCGCGAACACGCGCCGTAACCAAGACCCAAACGAGGTCATGCTGCAGGTCAACGAAGCCCCAGCAGTGCTAAAATCGCCAGAAGTGGTGCACCTATCCTTAGATGATAGCAAGCCGGCCTCTGCCAAACGCTCATCTGCTGACAAGCCCCATTCAGCAAATGACAGTACAGCAAACGACACTGCGAGTAAAAAAGACGCTGGTCAAGCAGCTACGGCTAAAAGCGATTCACAAAAATCGCCTGCCGATAAGCAGTCAGCAAATAGCCAAAGCGTCGAGAAGTCTGGTAAAAATGACACTACGGCGCAGGCAGATACCAGCGGTGATAAAGCGGCGCGCAGCAAAGCGGTAACCGCTAACGAGCAGGCAACTGCTAAACAGCCGACCGCCGATGAGCCGTCAGCTGCGAAGAGCCCTGCTACGCGCTCAGCTTCAGCCCCAGCGCCGGCTGATCGCGCTACTGCCACCAAGTCGCAGGATACCGCGGCAAACACGGGTGACCGTGATACCGGCAATGCAAATAGCAGCGCTGCAAAACAGACGCAAGCCACTGCCAAAGGCACACAGAGCATAAGTGCCGAAAGCAGCCCTACTGCGGATAAAACCGATGCGGACGTTGGCGCAGCACCCTTGCTCACGCATGATACCTTGTTTGCCAACCGTTACGTCACCGCTCAGAAGTTTGGACAGGCCAGTAACGACCCACGTGTCGTACGTCGTCAGCAGGCACAGCCCACTCAGCAGCCAGCGGTAGAATCGGCAACACCTGTACCAACGGTGCGCGGTAGCGTTGGTGACTTTGTGCGTCAAGCACTCACCGATGCCGAGAGCCGTCTAAAAAATGACGGTGTGATCCGCTGCTTTATCGCAGCTATCGAAGCGCACTCACAGCAAGCAAAATCTGCTGACACCGCGCAAGCACATCTGCCAGTTGCTGACGCTCAGGCTCGAGGCTTTGACTTTAGCAACTATGGCTACCAGCCATTGGCGGCAGACTATCTGGCGCGCTTTGAGGCGATGACTCAGGCCGTTAGTCAATTTGCTACCACCCAAGGCAAAACAGCAGTCGCGCCGCGAGCGATCGGCAAACGCGCTAGCAATGACCCACGTGGTCAGCATCCTGATTATCAGGCAAACGAGGTGGACGCTCATGATGTCGATGCGACTGCCCTAGCTAATCAGGCACAGGCAGACGATGTCAGCACTGAAAGTGAGCAGCTGCTAAAAGCCGATAAAAACGTAGCGCCTGCCACTAGCCCATCAGCTGATCATGTTGACAATACCGATAGTGCTGACAATACTGACACTCGCACAAAGACGGCTGAGTCTGACAGCGAAGCCGCCAAGCAAGGCGATACATCTGAATCAGAGGCTCCGTCTAAAGACGCAGACAAAGGCGCAGAAAAGGAAGACAGCCAAGCTGCTAAGTCTAAAACCACGATCGCCAGTTATAAAAACATGATTGAAAATGTGGCCGAGCAGTTATTGCCACAGACTGGCATGTTTAACTTGACCACGCCCAAGGTTCCTAAGGCGCGCAGTCGTAAGCCGAAGACTGAGCACAAAAAGCCGACACAAGCTGAAAAGCCAGACGCTGAGGATGCCGATAAGCAAGCAGACAGTTAATCACCGTCGCTTGTACTATTAAATCACTTGTATTACCGCTTGTATTATTAAAAACAGTACAAGCATAAATACTCAAAAGCCCCGATAGTTCACTATCGGGGCTTTTATTTTTCTTCATTTTGCTGAGTAATGCGTTATCTGTTTAGCGCTTTTCATTCAAGCTCAGTGCGTCGCTGATTTTGTATCGTCGTCGCGCATTTTGCCAACGATAGTAAAAATCCCAACAATAACAGCACCAATAATAAAACCGATAACTCCATTTAAAATAGCGGTGGTCACGCTCTCAAAGATACCCGTCAAATGGGCGATGTCCTCGACACCGTGGTCCAAAAAGCCAATGCCATGCACCAAGATACCACCACCGACCAAAAACATCGCTAAAGTACCGGCGATAGAGAGAAACTTCATCAGTTTTGGCGCGGCAGCAAACATCACTTTTCCAAGTTTTTGTTTAAAATTGCCTTCTTGCTCCATCAAATGCAAACCAGCATCATCTATCTTGACGATACCTGCCACCAACCCATAAATACCGATGGTGATAGCGATGGCAAGGATGGACAATACTAGGCTGCGCTCCAACAACGTGGCGCTCGCTGTCGACCCTAAGGCAATGACAATAATCTCAGCCGATAAAATAAAATCGGTCCGTATCGCCCCTTTGATTTTGTTTTTTTCGAAGGCGACTAAGTCCACGGTTTCATCGGCATTGGCCTGCCGGCGAGCGTTTTGCTCTTCATCATGCGGCAAAGCATGGGGCCAAAATCGATGAATGACTTTTTCTGCACCTTCATAAACCAAAAACAACCCGCCACACATCAATAAAAATGTCACTAAAGGCGGGTAAATAGCACTAATAATAAGGGCTGCTGGGACTAATATTAGCTTATTGACAAAAGAGCCTTTGGCGACCGCCCAAACTACTGGTAGCTCGCGGTTGGCCTTGACCCCCGTGACTTGCTCTGCGTTTAGCGCCAAATCATCGCCCAGCACCCCCGCGGTTTTTTTGGCCGCGACTTTGGTCATGACGGAGACGTCATCCAATATCACACTGATATCATCGAGTAGGGTTAATAAACTGGCACCTGCCATGTGGGCTCCTTAACGCAATCATTGAAGTGAGTGATTGAAATAAATAATATTAAAGGGATATATACAAAGAATTTATATAAATTTTTAGCAAAAACAATGCCATTAGCAGTAGACTATCTGATCGAACATCACAATCAGACATCATAACCAGATGTTGTGGCTCAGCACGGTAGCTAAACATTGATATTAACTAGCCAAGCTTTGATATTACATAGTACAAATGTATCTTGTTTTTTGAATTTAGGTGTATAAACGTTATGTTTTTCAACATCGCGATGACGTCATTTTAGATATCATCAGCCCCAAATAAAACGGACATAACAACTACTATGTGCCACGTGCTGCTGGTGTTTATTTAGCGCCGTATCTGTCGGCGGCGGTACAGAACGCCAGGAAAGCGCCGTCATAGAAGTATATAAGATCGCCGTACCTGACCATCGCTGTACCTGCTCAGCGATGGCTATTATTTATCATAAATATGTTAAGATAAGCGGCATTATCAAGTGGGGACGCTTCTCGTTTGAGAGAAAAACTCCTTTATATTGAACCTTTTAACTTTCATTGATAAGCGCTATATCCACGATCACAGTCTGGCGTGATGGCGGCAGTTTTCTCACGTTGCCCCATACTGCACGCAATAGCGTTTATTTGTTTTATGCCGACGCATTTATGATTAGGCGCAATGCCTACAGGAAACTTATATGTCATCCTCCATCACCCAAAAAGCCCACGCTGTCATTGGATTTCGCAAAACCCGCCTATCACGCTTTATGATGGGGGCGTTATTGGTCGCCATTGCTGCTGGCTGCTCAAACAATGCCGCCGATGCCACCAGCAACACCGGTGTGGTCAATAGCACTCAGGCAAATACCAAGACGGTATCGGCAGAGAGTGATGCAGCGGTGGTCAGCGCGTTGCAAGAAAACCTAAAAACCTCAGGGATTGAGGAGACTATCCTCTCAGCCGTACCAACAGATATGGACGGTATCTATTGGGCGACCGCTGAAGGGCTGCCGTCTTTTTTTACGGATAAGTCGGGCAAGCACATTATTCAAGGTCAGATCATCGCGGTCGGTGACGGTGCGCCGGTCGATATCAGCGCCGCATTGGTGGCCAATACCGCCCAAAAAGCATTGCAAGCGGTCGATAAAGACGAGCTGATTATTTACCCAGCCAAGGGTGAGACCAAAGCGGTGGTCTACTCGTTTACCGATGCCGACTGCCCTTATTGCACCAAGCTGCATGAAGAGATGGCTGATATCAATGCGCGCGGTATCGAAGTGCGTTATTTGGCGTGGCCTCGTAGCCAAGCATCGGTACCCAAAATGGAGGCAATATGGTGCAGCCAAGATCGCCATGCCGCTATGAATCAAGCAAAAATGGGCGCCAATGTGCAAGCACCTAGCTGCGAAAACCCAGTCGCAGCGCATATGGCACTAGGCGCAAGATTGGGCGTGCGCGGTACGCCAGCTATCTTTACGGAGTCTGGCCAGCAAATCGGTGGCTATCTACCGGCTGAGCAGCTGGCACAAACAGCGATTGACGCCAGCTAACACGCTGCTGTCATATCGTTGACTTTGGCGACAGTCAGTTTGGGTAGACGTCACAACTGCATGTCGGTATGATACGATGAAGCGTCATAAAACATCAGCAACACAACCGTAGTGTAAACATCAATGTGAGTCTTTTTTATTCAACGATAATGACGCCTTGATAACCCTATCACAAACGACATTTGCGCCCACTGTATGCTCGATACGACCAGCGCATTTATCTGATAGCAGTGTTATGCTGGGCGTCTTATATTTAACCTCTTGAGGATACTGTGAGTCATTCCATCAAACTAGCGATACTTGGTCTAGGCACCGTCGGAACGGGCGTGATCAATCTAATCAATGACAATTTAGATGAGCTAAAACGCCGCAGCGGCCAAGACATTACCATTACCGAAGTGGGTACGCGCCGTCATCGTGATGATATTGATCCCAATATCATGCAAAGCAGTGACTTGATGGCAATTGCGGCAAGCGACAATGTCGACATCGTGATCGAGGTGATCGGCGGCACCACACTCGCCCGCGAAGTCATCATGCATGCCATCAAAAACGGTAAGCATGTGGTCACCGCAAACAAAGCCTTACTCGCCGAACACGGCAATGAGATCTTTGCTTTTGCAGAAGAGCATCATGTCCATGTGGCATACGAGGCAGCAGTCGCAGGCGGTATTCCAATCATCAAAGTGATGCGTGAAGCCTTGGCGGCCAATAAAGTAGAGTGGCTGGCCGGCATCATCAATGGCACAGGCAACTTTATCATGACAGAGATGCGTGATAAGGGTCGTCCGTTTGCTGATGTACTGAGCGAAGCCCAAGCGTTAGGATATGCCGAAGCCGACCCAACCTTCGATGTCGAGGGTATCGATGCGGCGCATAAGCTGGCCTTACTGGCCTCTATCGCCTTTGGGATCCCGCTACAGTTTGATAAGGTCTATTGCGAAGGCATCACAGGTATCACCTTACAAGACGTCAACTATGCCGAAGAGCTGGGCTATCGCATCAAACATTTAGGCTTTGCGGTGCGCCGTGATGGCACAGGCGACGATGCTGCAACTGGTGTCGAGCTGCGTGTCCATCCGACCCTCATCCCGCAAGACGCTCTTTTGGCCAATGTCAATGGCGTAAAAAACGCAGTCTTGGTCAACTCACACCCACTCGGGCAGACCTTGTACTGCGGCGATGGAGCCGGTGCTGGCGCAACCGCGTCGGCGGTAATGGCGGATGTCATGGATTTGGTACGTGTGTTAGGTAGTAAGGATGCCGACGATAAAAGCAACAACGGTCACCATGTGCCGCACCTCGCGTTTATCCCTGAGCAACTATCTGATACACCGATCCTACGCGCCGAGCAGATGACCACGGGTTACTACTTGCGCGTCCATGCTTATGATAACCCAGGAGTGCTGGCCGATATCACGCGTATTCTCAGCGATGCAGGTATCAATATCGATGCGATTTTGCAAAAACCGGCGCACAAGGTTGGTCAGGTGCCCGTCATTATCTTGACGCTACCTGTGGTTGAGAGCCGCATGAATCTGGCCATCGAAAAAATCGAAAAACTAGACACAATTACTGATAAAGTAGTACGCATTCGCCTAGATGAGCTAGCGTAAACAACAGCAAGATGGATAGCTGCTAGCCTGTCAGCGTTTGGCCAAAAAGTGCCACACGTTCATTTAAATACGTAAAAAGGAATAATAACGATGTCAAATGATGCAATTGTGATTTTAAATGGTGCCCGTACTCCTATGGGCGGTTTTCAAGGCTCGCTAAAAGATGTGAGCGCAACCGAGCTTGGCGGGGCGGCGATCAAAGCTGCTGTCGAGCGCTCAGGTGTCGATGTCGACAGTATTGACGAAGTCATCATGGGCTGTATTTTGACAGCAGGCTTAGGTCAGGGTCCTGCCCGCCAAGCGATGCGCAACGCCGGCTTGTCTGATGCGACGGGCGCGGTCACTATCAACAAACTGTGTGGCTCAGGCCTAAAAGCAGTCATGCAGGCTCACGATGGCATCAAAGCGGGCAGCTTTAAGGTCGCAGTCGCAGGTGGTATGGAGTCGATGACCAACGCTCCTTATATCATGCCAGGCTCGCGCGCAGGCTACCGTATGGGGCACAAAGAAGTCAAAGACCATATGTTTTTAGACGGTTTAGAAGACGCAGAAACGGGCAAGCTGATGGGCATGTTTGCCCAAGAAATGGCTGACGAAAAAGGCTATACACGTGAGCAAATGGACGAGTTTGCCATCGAATCGCTCAATCGTGCGCTGACAGCAATCAAAGACGATCACTTCAAAGACGAGATCGAACCCGTTACTTTTAAAACCCGCAAGGGCGAGCAAACGGTCGATACCGATGAGCAGCCAGGTCTTGCCAACGCCGAGCGCATCCCTACCCTGCGTCCAGCATTTGCCAAAGACGGTACCATCACCGCTGCAAACGCCAGCTCAATTTCAGACGGTGCAGCAGCAGTCGTGTTGATGAAAGAGTCACAAGCCAAAGAAGAAGGTCGTGATTATCAAGCACGCATCATCGCCACCGCGTCTAACTCTCGTCATCCAAGCGAGTTTACCATTGCACCGATTGGCGCTATCGAAAAAGTCCTTGCTAATGCTGGCTGGTCAATCGCTGATGTCGATCTTTGGGAGATCAACGAAGCCTTTGCTATGGTCACGATGGCGGCGATGGATGAGCTAAATATTGACCATGCCAAAGTCAACGTCGAAGGCGGCGCTTGTGCTCTTGGTCATCCAGTTGGATGCTCTGGCGCGCGTATCTTGGTCACTTTGATCAATTCACTCAAGCGTACAGGCGGCAAAAAAGGCGTGGCGACCTTATGTATTGGTGGCGGCGAAGCCGTGGCAGTGGCCATCGAGCTTGCCTAATCAGCAGCTGCCTGATGATAGGGGCAGTATCTAGATTAATATCAGCCCTAGATTAATATAAGCCCTAATAACTGTCAGGCTGTTTATTCTTTAATATATCAAGCTCTTAAATGTATCAAAACCGCATGGCGATATGCTCTGCGGTTTTTTTGTGTTTGTCATTTTCTAAAATAGCCAAATTATTGCATCGTGTAAAAACGCGTTAACTTGTACCCCTTACTCTGTTATACCACTTACAGCCTATTACACGCCATTACCTCAAGCGCACACTTTGCTACCTTGCTTATATATCTCATCTAAAATCAGGGTGTTACGATAATTACAAATTGAGGCAGCAACTGCCAAGCTAACACTGGCAGGTATAAAAGTTAATAATACGATGTGTCCATAGCAGCTTTATACAAGACACTTTTCTAAGTAAATATTGTTTAAACCACTATCTTTAACTAACTGTCAAAGATAATGTCTTAAACAGAATTTAATAATCAATAATGAACTCATAAAAAAGGAAGATAATAATGAGCCAGCTAATCCGTTTAAAAGACATCCAAGCCACGCACCGCGACCTAATCGGTGATGACTACTATGATCCAACAGGCAAAACTGCCTATGGCGTCAATGAAGAAAAAATCGGTAAAATCGAAGGTGCATTGGTAGAAGACACCACGGGCCGTATCCGTTATTTGATCGTAGATGTAGGCGGCTGGTTTAGCTCAAAAGAAGTCCTTGTCCCAGCAGGCCTGGCACGTATCGTCGGTGATGATGTATTTTTCGATAGCTTAACAGAAGCGCAAGTCGAAGCGATGGAAGTATATGACCATGATTATCAGTACAGCTATAAAGAGCAGTACGAAAAAGACCGTCAAGCCTTTGTCGCAGACAGCGTGCCAGAAGCTGAGCGTATGGAAATTGCTGACCATGCTTATGATGCACCAAACACCCTAGAGCTACTAGAAGAGCGTCTAACCGTCAATAAAGATCGCATCGTAGCAGGTCTGGTCAAAGTCGGTAAACATGTGGTCACAGAAGAGCGCAACGTCGATGTCGAGCTAGAAGAAGAGCACGCCAATATCCAGCGTACCAATGTCGATCGTCCAACAGATCGCCGCATCGGAGATGTCGATGGTAATGAAACCATTGAAGTCGAGCTAGAAGCAGAGCGTGCACGCGTGGGTAAAGACACTTATGTGGCAGAAGAGGTCAACGTCGGTAAGACGACTGAGCGCCATACTGAGACAATTGTCGAAACCATTCAGCGCGAAGAGCTAGACATTGACCGTGATGGTAATGTGGTAGACCGTGAGGGCAACATCGTCAATCGTGACGACATCACTGCCGAAGAAGTACGCCGTGCTCGCGGTATGTAATCCATAACAGCCTTATACTGGCCTACTCCCTGATTGGTTATAATAATATGATAAACACACCAGTCATAGTCGCCACTTACAGCTAAGTACGGCTGCACTACAAGATAGGAGGCAGCGTCACTTAGCAAATAAAGGCCAGAGCATGTCTCTGGCCTTTTTTCTGGCTTTCATCAAATAGCACATCGATCTTGCGCTATGACATTGATAGTATTTCATAATATAAGGATATCAAAATGACCACTGACACTAATGCCGTCACCGACTCCAACCGCGACCCGTCAAAAGACGGTGCCCTCT
This sequence comes from Psychrobacter halodurans, assembly GCF_017498075.1. Classification (NCBI taxonomy): domain Bacteria; kingdom Pseudomonadati; phylum Pseudomonadota; class Gammaproteobacteria; order Moraxellales; family Moraxellaceae; genus Psychrobacter; species Psychrobacter halodurans. Next base: position 18,537 of record NZ_JAGBKN010000027.1, on the reverse strand, counting down.
CTACATCAGCCACTCCTCTTCATAAAGACACCACGCCGATGGCCGAAGATACAGATCCAGCAGCTGACCGGCATCCCTCATCACAAGAGGTTGGTCATTTAGAGCTGCTAGAAGAGCGCCCTGTGGTCAACAAAGAGCGTCTTGATGTCGGCAAAGTCACAGTGACCAAACACCGTCGCACCAAGACCATCGATGTGCCGATAGAGCTGGTAGAAGAATATCTTACCATTCGTACTGAATACCACGATGCCGAAAGCCAAGACTTACTATCAGGTCAGTACGATGATAAAGATATTTTGCGTCACGTCGAGCCTGCGCTAGATAGCAAAGCGGTGGTGACGGTCAATGGCCAGCAGATTGAGATCGATGAAGCACCGCTCGAGATCGTTCTGTCTCGTCAAGTTGCCACCATTACCAAGGAGACATTTGCCATACAAGAAGTTGATGTCAACAAAACCACACATACCCATACCGATAGTATTCAGGTGACCCTAAAGCATGAAGAGCTTGATGTCACCGAAGAAGGGTTTTTAGCTCATGAGCATGATGCCACTGATGATAAAGCCAACTCAAAATAAAACCGATAGGCGCATCTTAATGTGCATTAACTATAGCAGCTTTATCAGGAGTCAACGATAAGTAAGCTGACGACGTAAAGACAATACAAGGCAATACGGCAAAAAAAGCAACGCTGTATTAGCGTTGCTTTTTGCGTAAATATCGATCATCAATGCTTAGTCATGAAATATAAATATAACCATATAAAGGTATCAGCTGTTGTCTAGCTGCAGTCTCACTCTTACTGCTGGTTAGAGTCAGCTATCTAATGATAAAATCACGACGGCATGGTTAGGCAGCTGACCCATCGGCGCTAGGCTCGGCTGATTTTTTACATTCATAAGTGCTGACATTATCGGCATCGGCACCAGCGGTACGCATTATACCTGTCTCACGCTCTGTATGCGCCACACGCCACTGTACAAACCCTACACCACCATCGATGGCGGTATCGAGATTGAAAACTTCTGGGTTGCTCGCATCATTGGTTTTGGTCAAAGTCGCAGTGCCATTGGCAGTTTCGATGACCACTTGATTATCAGCGTCTTTATAAGTTGCCTTTACCTCTAATGCTGGCGAGCATGAGTAGGTCATCTGAGTGACACCACTATTAACCATCGCGACCGTATCATCTGCCACCTCATCAGCTGGCGCGTCCATTACCACATCATTTGGCTCGGCAGGCTCAGCAGACATCGGTACAGATTGCTCTTCGCTGATGCTTTCTTCTAGGCTGGGCTCAGTTTCTTGCTGTTTTTGGCAAGCGCTGACAGTCATGACACCAGCCAATAAGCCCGTTAAAACGACAGAGGTTCGAAATTGTTTTAATAATTCTACGTTCATCACACTCTCCAAACAAATATATTAAATACTATAGCGTGTCCCTAAATGCACGCCTATGTGCAATTTGTAAACAATCCATACAAAAACAGTGAGCATTTACCTGCCTCTAAAGGCTGTCTCCAAGCCAAAAAAGACACTTAACGTCTTTTTTGGTGTCCTAATCCTTTTCATAAAAAAACCCCTATCTGTGCAAGATAAGGGCCTGTAAACATCTCATTTAAATTACTTGCTATGCCTAGATCTTACCGTGGCACTGCTTGTACTTCAGGCCTGAGCCGCAAGGACAAGGCGCGTTACGGCTGATATGCATACCCGCATATGGGTTTTCCCCAGCAGCGCTCGCACTGGCATTCGCACCTGCAGCACCGGCCGTCATACCAGCGGCGGCCGCGCCTGCTGCTTGGTTACGGTTTTGCGCTGGTGGCTGCGCGGCACCGGCGTTGCTGTCTAAGTTATCGACATCATTGTGCTCAAACTGCATCTGCATTTGCGCGGCGTTTTCACGCTGCTGCGCCTCTAGCGCCTCTAACTCTTCTTTGGTCGGGATGTGCACGCGTGATAAGTCTTGTACGGTCTCAGACTTAATAGCGCCAAGCATCATCTGAAACAGCTCAAAGGACTCGCGCTTATACTCTTGCTCTGGGTTTTTTTGTGCATAACCGCGCAGATGGATACCTTTGCGTAACTGATCCATCTGGGTTAAGTGCTCTTTCCAATGCTTGTCCAGACTTTGCAGCATAAGGTGACGCTCAAGCTGGGCGGCGTCTTTTTCGCCCATCTGCTCGCGGCGAGTATGATAACGCTCCAATGCCGTTTGGATAATTTTGGCACGCAAGCCGTCTTCATCTAAGCGGCGGTCTTCATCCAGCCAATCATTAATCGGCATCGAGATTTTAAACTCATCCTCTAGCTCGTCTTCTAAGCCGTCGATATTCCACTGGTCATCGATAGAGCCTGGCGGAATAAACTGATCGATCATGGCATTATAGACTTCATGATGCATGACATCGATGGCCTCTTTTAAGTCCATCTCTGCGAGCAAATCATCGCGCTGACTATAGATGACTTTACGCTGCTCATTGGCGACGTCATCGTATTTGAGTAGATTTTTACGGGCATCAAAGTCGCGGCTTTCGACTTTACCTTGGGCGTTTTCGATCGATTTTGAGACCATCTTATGCTCGATGGCTTCGTCTTCTTTTAGCCCCATGGCGCGCATCATATTGACCACGCGGTCGCCTGCGAAGATACGCATCAAGTCATCTTCTAATGATAAAAAGAAGCGCGACATGCCAGGGTCACCTTGACGACCGGCACGGCCACGTAGCTGGTTGTCGATACGGCGTGACTCATGACGCTCAGAGCCGATGATATGCAGACCACCAGCGGCCACGACTTGGTCATGTTTGACTTGCCATTCTGCTTTTAGGCGCGCCATCTCTTCTGGGCTGACCGCATCGATGTCTTCGATAAACGACTGCCAGTTACCGCCCAAGATGATGTCAGTACCACGGCCTGCCATGTTGGTGGCGATGGTCACCGCTTTTGGGCTACCTGCCTGCGCGATAATCTCTGCCTCACGCTCGTGCTGCTTGGCGTTTAGGACATTATGTTTGATGCCTTCTTGATCGAACAGATAAGACAATTCTTCACTGGCCTCAATCGTCGCTGTACCGACCAGCACCGGCGCACCTTTGGCCTGAATCTCTTTGATCTCGCGGATGATGCCCTTGTATTTGCCAAGCTTGGTCAAGAAAATCTGATCGTCCATGTCGATACGGGCGATCGGCTCGTGCGTTGGAATCACGATGACATCTAAATCATACGTGGATTTAAACTCCGCCGCTTCGGTATCGGCCGTGCCTGTCATACCAGAGAGTTTGTCATAAAGACGGAAATAGTTCTGGAAAGTTGTGGTCGCAAGCGTTTGGTTTTCTGCCTGAATCTCGACGTTTTCTTTGGCTTCTACCGCTTGGTGCAGGCCCTCTGACCAGCGGCGACCAGGCATGGTACGGCCCGTGTTTTCATCGACGATGATGATTTCACCGTCGTCAACGATATAGTGGACGTTTTTGACAAACACATGATGGGCGCGAATGGCGGCTTGGACGTGCGCGAGCAGCGGCAAGCGACTTGGGCTATACAAGCTCTCGTTTTCGCCAAGCTCACCGACTTCTGTTAAAAAACGCTCGATTTTTTCATAGCCTTTTTCGCTAATCTCAATCTGACGGTTTTTTTCATCAATCCAAAAATCTTCATCTTCGTTATTTTTATTGGCTTCTTCGTCTTTTGAGCGCTTAAGCCGTGGAATGATGGTGTTAATCAGCGCATACATGCGTGAAGAGTCTTCGGCTTGCCCTGAGATAATCAGCGGCGTACGTGCCTCATCAATCAAGATGGAGTCAATCTCATCGATAATACAAAAATTCAGCGGGCGCTGTTTTTTCTCAGCGAGGCTAAACACCATGTTGTCACGCAAATAATCAAAACCGTACTCGTTGTTGGTACCGTACGTGATATCAGCTTGATAGGCGTCGATTTTTTCTTGTGGCGGCTGCTGTGAGTAAATCACGCCGACGGTCATGCCCAAAAAGTTAAAGAGCGGACGGTTTAGCTCCGCATCACGCGCCGCAAGATAGTCGTTGACCGTGACCAGATGCACGCCTTTGCCGCTGATAGCGTTTAGATACATGGCCAAGGTACCCATGAGGGTTTTACCTTCACCTGTTTTCATCTCGGCGATTTTGCCTTCGTGCAAGGTGATACCACCGATCAGCTGCACATCATAGTGGCGCATGCCATTGACGCGCCATGACGCCTCACGGCAGACAGCAAACGCTTCTGGCAATAGCGCATCCAAGCTCTCGCCGTTTTGGTGCCGCGCTTTAAACTCGGCAGTTTTTTGTTGTAATTGCTCATCAGACAGGGCTTGTATCTCAGCCTCTCGTGCGTTGATCTTACTGACCACGCGGCGCATGCGTTTTAGTTCGCGGTCATTTTTGGTGCCAACCACACTGCCTATAATCTTTGATAACATAATTTTTTGACCTATGGAAATATTCGATAATTAGTGCGCATTAGCCAATGCCTAGCGTCGCACCCTGCTGGGTGCTTGTCGTCACTCGGCGCAGTAACATCTAATACTGCGCGCTATTTTATGATACTGCGCCTAACTAAGTATCGCCCAATTAAGTGTGCCGTCATTATATATGGTTATGACGCTGATGGATACAAGGGCTGTGAGCAGATATTTGCCGACGTAAAAACAGCGCTGAACGTGTTAAAATAGCGCCTATACCCTTAATTTAACAGCTGTTTGGTGATATCAATAAACGCAAATAACTGCCAACCTGCATCCCTGATTTTTTCTAAAAAATACGCATTCTTTCTAAGCAAACCCATTTAAGTACCATAAGAGACTCTGCATGACCGTCAACACCTCTGCCCCGCACGCTCGTATTAGCCATCCTGCGCCCACAACAGATACCGCGGCCAAGCAGCCTTTATCCAAGGCAAGCGCTACCAAATCTGCAGACGCCGATCAGCTACTTATCGGCGATACTGTTTATCATTTGGCCGATCACACGCCGATGATGGTGCAATATCTAACCATGAAAGCCAACTATCCACAAGCGCTGCTGCTATACCGGATGGGTGATTTTTATGAGCTGTTTTTTGATGATGCCAAGCGTGCCGCACAGATACTAGACATCACGCTCACGCGCCGCGGCACCGACAAAGCAGGCAATACCATTGCCATGGCGGGTGTGCCATTTCATGCCGCCGACAGCTACATGGCGCGGCTCATCGCGGCAGGTCAGACAGTGGTCGTCTGTGAGCAAGTGGACGACGCATCAACCGATGCAGCCAGTCCCTCATCCGCTCCATCGGCGATGGGCGATAAACAAAAAAAGAGTAGCAAGGCCACTGGTATCATGCGCCGTGAGGTGGTCAAAACGCTGACCGCAGGCACCATCACGGATGATGCACTGATCGCGCCTAACCACACGCCGACCGTGGTGGCAATCGATATCGCCCAGCCGCGAGCAAACAGCAAGCAGCCACTACAGGCCGCCGTCAGTCAGCTCGACTTAGCCGCTGGCACTTTGACCACTCAGAGCCTGAGCGCCAATCATGATGACTACGATGACCTACAAACGCAGATGCTGACGGTGCTTGCCCGCTTCGCCCCTAGCGAATGTATCATCAGCGAAGCACTGAGCGATGCTACTGGCAGTACTGATACCGACTGGCCGCTATGGCTGCGACAGCACCTGAACTGTCCGATCATCGAAGTCGCTGCCAATGACTTTCACCGCGACCATGCCGCAGATACCCTTTGTCAGCAGTTTGGAGTGCAGCGTCTCGATGGGCTTGGTATCCATGACGCGCCGCTTAGCCAGTCTAGCTGTGCCGCCTTGATTCATTATGCGCAGCAAACCCAGCAGCGTCACGTGCCGCAGGTCAATCAGCTTATCGTCGAGTTTAGCGATGATTACTTGATCATCGATGCCGGTAGTCAGCAAAACCTTGAGCTGTTTGCTCCAGTCAGTAGCAGCGGCACATCGCTGATCTCAGTCGTCAATCACTGCCAAACGCCGATGGGACGTCGCCTGCTGGTGCAGCAAATGAAACGCCCCTTGCGCCAGCATGCGCGTATCAATATGCGCCTAGACGCCATAGACAAAATTTTGCAAGCAGACAGCCCAGCTGACAGCAGCAAGCAAGGTAGTCCGCATAGTCCGCAGCTACAGCGTCCCTCATTGGTCAGCCATATACGCGACACGCTAAGCGCCATCGGTGATATCGAGCGCATCACCAGCCGTATCGGCCTGATGAGCGCCAAACCGCGAGACTTGCGCAAACTGGTGGACGGTATCAACAGCAGCGCGCAGCTGAGCACCTTATTAGAGCAAGCAGGCATCCATCACGAGCAGGCAGGACTGCTGGCCATGCTCATGCAGCAACTGCCCGCGCAGCTGCCTGCGGTACAATCCGTCGCCGAGCTGATCGAGCGTGCCATTATCCCAGAGCCGCCTGCTCATATCCGCGATGGCGGTATGCTGGCAGCAGGCTATGACGCCGAGTTTGATCGCCTCACACACCTGCATGACAATATCCAAGTGACACTAGATGAGATGGTCGCGTGCGCCCGTCAGGACAACCAGCTACCCAGTCTAAAAGTCGGGTTTAATAAAGTCAGCGGCTTTTATTTTGAGCTGCCCAAAATGCAAACCAAAAACGCACCCGCGCACTTTATCAGGCGGCAGACGCTCAAGAGTAGTGAGCGTTTTATCACCGATGAGCTAAAGGAAGTCGAGTCCGAATACCTAAGCGCACAAAGCTTAGCACTGGCTCGCGAAAAACAGCTGTATCATGAGCTGTTGACGATAATCAGTAGTCACTTGGCCGAGTTGCAGCAGCTAAGCGCCGCCATCGCTCAAATAGATGTGCTCAGCAACTGGGCGCAGCTTGCGACCCTTTATAATTGGCAACGTCCCGTTATGACTAACGATTCAAACGATGGCAACTTGTTAAAAAAAAGCAGCCAGACCCGTATCGACCAGAGCAGTATCGACATTCAGCAAGGCCGCCATGTGGTGGTCGAGGCGGCATTAAACCCCGATAATACCAGCAGCCCAGCCGCGCAAGGCGCAACACAGACTTTTAGCCAAAACCTCAGCCAACACCCCAGCAAACCTGCGCGCGCCCATGCCTTTGTCGCCAACGACTGCGCGCTGGGCAGTGCCAATACTAAAGAAGGACATCCTGAGCGCCTGCTGATGATCACAGGCCCCAATATGGGCGGCAAATCAACCTACATGCGCCAGACCGCTCTGATTGTCTTGCTCGCGCACTGTGGCAGCTTTGTGCCAGCGGCCAGCGCGCGCATCGGTGATATCGACCGCATCTTTACCCGCATTGGCTCGGCCGATGATCTGGCAGGTGGCAAGTCGACCTTTATGGTCGAGATGATCGAGACGGCCAATATCTTAAACCAAGCGACCGATAAATCACTGGTGCTCATGGATGAAGTCGGCCGCGGTACCGCCACCACCGACGGGCTGGCCATCGCTCACGCTTGTGTCAATAGGCTGCTTGAGATCGGCTGCCTGACCCTGTTTGCCACCCACTACTTTGAGCTGACACAATTGGCTGCACAAAATAAAGGTATTCGTAACGTCCATGTCGCCGCCAGTGAAATCGATGGTCAATTACTACTGCTGCACCAAATCCGTGACGGCGCGGCCAGCTCTAGCTTTGGACTACATGTCGCCAAGATGGCCGGCATTCCGCCATCGGTGATTGATGATGCCAAACGCTACTTGCGCGATCATCCAACGATGGTGGCGAATACTCAAAGCGTTGATGACTCCCAATGCGTTGATGACTCTCAAGACGTTGATGACAAAAGCGACTTAGCTAAGTCGCGAACGGATAATTGCCAGCTTGATGATCAAAGACCGCTGACCACGATAGAGGCCAGCCCTCTAAGCCATGAGCAAGCAGCGGCAGATATTCCACAGCAAAATCAGCTGTTTAGCTTACAAGACGAGCTGGCGGCCATCAATCCTGACAACCTAACGCCCAAACAAGCACATGATCTGCTCTATCATCTTAAGGATATCATTAGTCACTAAAGGGAATTGTCAAATCAGCGTAAAGGCGCTAAAATGTGGCTTGTTTTAGTCAATCTAGTTTTTTAGTTACTCTAGCCCTTATGGTGCATCATTAGGCAGACTGCCGCGACGATTGAGTATCGCAATCGCCGTCATACTCGCCGCGGTAGGCGCTGACGATACAGGCACCATATCAGCCAAATCAATAACAGGTAGACATCACTATGACCTTTGTCGTTACAGATAACTGCATTCTTTGCAAATACACCGACTGTGTGGAAGTCTGTCCTGTGGACTGCTTTTATGAAGGACCAAACTTTTTGGTCATCGACCCTGATGAGTGCATCGACTGCGCGCTATGTGAGCCTGAATGTCCGGCCAATGCGATATTCTCAGAAGACGAGGTGCCGAAGGGGCAAGAGATGTTCACTCAGCTAAATGAAGAGCTGGCGCAAAAATGGCCAAACATCACAGAGATGAAAGAGCAGATGCCAGAAGCCGCCAAATGGGATGGTGTGGAAGGTAAGATTCAGTATTTAGAGAAGTAGGCAGCCTGATCGCACTTTGAGGCGGGGATAAAATCCGTCAATAAAAAACCACCGAGCGGCAAAGGCTGTTCGGTGGTTTTTATTGATTCAAACAATATAGAAATTTTATTGGCAATAAATTAACGGCAGTTTTTAGGCGCATATTTAGCTATATTAGATGAACACACCCAATATACGCCATTAGGAGTCGTAGTTGGTGTCCAAATAAAGGTAGTCGCTCCTGCTTTCGCAGTTGTAAAAATTGTGATAACACCTGTCGTAGCACTACATTCAATACTTACTACATTTTTCGTTGCGGTTTTGATGTCTGAAAACCCTGTACAAGCATTAGTAGGCATAGCGCCGCCATTATCAGCTATATTCTGTGTCACTATCTTTTTGACTACTGCACCTGCTACGACTGCCTCTGATGCACGAGTACGGACTATGTAATCATGATAAGTAGAAATAGCAGTTGCTGCCAAAATGCTAATGATAGCTATGACAATCATTAACTCTATTAAGGTATAGCCAAGTTGAGCTTTGTTATAATTAGCAGTAAATGATTTCATAGCGATCGAAATATCATAAATGTTTATCAGTTAATGCACACATCGTACCAATATTATATATTTATGTAAAAACACCTTAACAGAAGACGATTAACTTTGGACACTACCATGGTCGCAAATCTACAATGCTAATAACTTCTCCTTTGTTTCTAGAATTTATTAATACTGTCATATCTACTACTTTCGCTTGCAAAGGTAAAAAGCGGTCTGCCTGAGGGTGCTTATCCAGTATAAACTTGACGTCGCTTTCATTATTGTATTTATTTAATAGTGATAAATCTTTTGAACGGTCTATTACTTTTTTACTAACTTGCTGAATAGGTACATATCTTTCTGGCCTTTGAGCAATAGAGATGCCATGAAGCACCTCATCAAACATATTACTGTTGCGCTCTTCATTATCTGCTGATAACTCAACGCCAACGTATTGTGGAGATAAATAGCTGGGTTTTTTAAATCTATTATCAGCGTCGTTAATCTTAGTATTGACCAAATCAGTATGCAAAATAAGCTCAAAACGATCAACATTATAAGCTATCCATACAGGCCTTATTTGATAAACACCATAAATAGAAATCATTAAAAATATCAGCTGTACTAGCGCAGATATAACCATATCTTTTATAAAGTCCGCCTTTGTTTTTCTAAAAATCATCAATGCTAAGCCAACAGCCAGTCCTATATTAACCAAAGCTATTGTCTGTAACAATTTTTGAGTACCTGTAGCGAGTAGCAAAGGAAATGGGTACCATAAACTGTAGATGACTGTAACAACTACTAGAAGCACCATTGTCGCTATCGCTAGATACATCACACTAAACTTCAGTTTATCACTCATACTTTGGCTACCATACGGAAGTACCCCCATATTTATAAAAACAAAAAAAAGACTGGTTACCCAGTCTTTTTTACACTACCTGTTATTAATACAAGCTATTAACGACAGTTAGCAGGGGCTAGCTTCGCTTCCAAAGTTCCTACTGTAGCTGTACTTACCGAAGGAGTAGCATCTTTGGCTAAACAATCCCATTGAATTGAATCAGCAGGTGGAGTATATGCAGAGGTAGAATCTGGTAAAGCTGTTGCAGTACCACTAACGTCTGTATGTGGAGCTAATACCAAAGTTCCATCATCTTGTACAGGCTTGTCATAAGTAATCGTAATTTCACCCGTTGAATCAGAAACCTCAACCTTTTTAACATTCTTAGTAGCAGCTGGAGTAGTCCAGCCAGCACTATACTCTGTGGCATTAGAAGCATTTTCAGCTACTGCAGTTTTTGCAGTTGATGCTAAAGTTAAACCTTCTGAAGCTTTTGCACGCTTAGTATAATCTTGATAAGCAGGTAGAGCAATCGCCGCCAAGATACCGATAATAGCGATAACGATCATTAGTTCGATTAGGGTAAAACCTTTTTGAGCGTTCATAAGAACTCCTTTAGAGGGGATAAAGATAACGGATATTCGCTCACGCTATCTCTCGTTATATAATGTATTGGATATAGTGTATTGGTCTTTCGTGCTCTAGTATATGCATATAGCGTGCCAATATCACTAGTCACAGTAGGTATATATGCTAAGTGCCCAATTCTTATCGCTATTTATTGATATTTTCATGCAGTCACTTACCATACTACTATCTACTGACACTAATTGTTACGCTAATCATACCTAAAAGTGTCAATTTATGTCAATGGCAGCTACTTTGGCTCACGATAACTGACAATAATTGTCAGTTGCCAGACTATTTTTTAGTCATTCCACTCGCTGCCAGTGCCGCATTTTTTTTCAGTATCGATAGCACGGCATTTCACCCCTTGATGGTTAAGCGTTAAGTTGCCATCGCTTGCCATTTGCGTGTTCGTCTTAGGCGTAGCAGTGATCAGCCACTGTGAAGTCAAATCAGTACCCGTAACCCCTGCGACATTGCCAATACTGACATCGTACAACGCCTGCCCTTGCGTAGGATACGCTTTTGCAAAATCCGTCTTCACCTTAGCACTGATCGCACCATAACTGCCCTGCGCCAGCTTACGACTCTCAATCTCTGAGGCGATATTTTGCATCTCTGTCATCATATCGACCCGCTTGGTCTTGATGACATAGCGCTGATAGCTGGGATAAGCGATAGCCGCGAGCACACCGATGATAGCGACGACGATCATCATCTCGACGAGAGTAAAACCTCTCTGTGTATGCTTGCTACTGTTGATCATTACCATTCCTTCTGGCCTGTGCCGCAGTTCTTATCGCCTATTTTTACTTCATTCTCACTTTGACAACGCACACCGTTACTGCCGAGCATCATATAGTGAGCATTTTTAGTGATACCTGCGTTGTTAGGTGAAGCTAGCATTTTCCATGAGCGACCTGTGACTGTATCAACATCAGTACCGCTAGTTATCAAAGAGCTGCTGGTGTCTCTACCATCAACCAACGTAATCTGGTAACGATAATTACTAGCGTTACTTCCACTTGGGACATAAATCGTTTTATTGGTTGGTGTGTCGTCATAAACATAAGTTGGAGTAGCAGTACCGTTGCTAGTAGTTATTTTTTGCGGAGCAAACCCTTGATAGCTAAGCTGTCTGCTGCGCCATCGCTCCAGCTCTATTTGAAGTTGTTGCATCTTAGCTTGGACGTCACGCTCCGCATTTAGTACTGCATAGCGCCGATAGCTAGGAATAGCGATGGCAGCTAGTATACCGATGATAAAAATGATAATCATCAGCTCGATAAGCGTAAAGCCCTGAGCCACGCGGCGCGCGACTGATGAGCGATATGCCATTATGTTTGCCGCCATCTTTTGTCACCCTTATCTTTTATCTTGACGAAGTCTCACTATAAAACACCAGTTTTTTATTGACTGCTGTTTTGCTCATACCATGCTTTTGGCTGTAGCGTATAGCGCTCATTAAATAAGTATTCCGTTGCGCTACCATCACCGCCAGCTTGACTTGGCTTACCAGTACCAGGATAAAGATCTTTGATATTACTGTCGTTCTTAAAACCATCTTGACCATATCCAGCACGGTTTGCAGCTTCGATACGATCAGCAATAGTAGTAGTACCTATCAAGACCTTTATGTCTTTGTTATCAGCGTTGTATGCACCAAGCGTCAGCTCTTGAATACCTTGTCCTGCTGGAACGTAGCCACCAGTGCCTGTCACTGAATCATCATCCATACAGATACCGTAAGGTAGACAATATAGCTGACGCTCTGAACCACCTACGATTCGTGCTGCACAACTTGAGACGGCGCCATAGATTTTATCGGGGTTATAGACAGTGGTATATAAGATATTGTTGATAGCAGCCATGTCACCTACACCCTTGTTGTACCTGACTTTACTATAGCCGTCAAAACGAGTCAGTGGATAATACCAGCCTTTTTTGCCACCCGTAATCATCAACTTCTTGACCTCAGACTTCTTATCGGCAGTCACAGTACCCGCAAGCTTATCGGCCAAATTCACCAAGTTTTCATTTTTCAAATTAGTGACGGTTTTAGTGAATCCATCTTTGTATAAATCAATGCTCGAGATATCAGTGTCAATGATACCGTAGACTCGATTGGCATACTCATTGTTGTCACGCAACGTCGACAGTGGCGAGCTACGATTACCAGAGATGACATTAATAAGGGCAAAGATACTACCGTTGTTAGAGCCGCCTTCGCTACGGTAGAAGCTTACTACTGGACGGGTATAAAAACGGTATGCATATTTTTTGTCGACATCAGCACTGGCATTTAGGATACGAGTCATACTTTTATTGCTAAACTTATCAACTGCGTCAAAACCAAACTGCTCGATTCGCGCATTTTCAAAGTCTGCTCGAAACACCTGTCCACCAAGGTCAGCAGCATAAAGATGATCCATCAGCCCGTCATTGTCACGGTCAAGTACGGTAATTTCGCCCGTAAAACTATGAATCATGTTGCTATTATCACTTTTGGTCGCTGACCAAATTAAATCACCAGTCTTAGCATTAATCATGTAGATAGCATTGCCTTTAGCAGGCTTGCTATCAGTAGGAGCATACTCAGCGTCTTCGTAGCTCATATCATAGCCACCACCAAATATCAGGACATCAGTAGGTTCAGTGTTTTTGTTAGCGTCTGATCCTTTATTTAAGCGAATTTTGGCCGCTGTTGGTTTACTCCAAATTTGTCCAAGTCGAGAAAACTTCGTCGAGGGCTCACCGTTTAAGGTGTTTGGCGTGATACTAAATTTAATTTTAGGACTGGATTTATCACTAATGTCTATACCGTAGAAAGCTTGTCCACCCATTCGCAAGCCACCATAAGCAAACATACCCTTATCATCTGTAGTATCCACTGTGACTCTTTTATTCTCTAAATCGTATTTATAATCAGTGGTGACCAGCCACGGCGCATCAACACCGAAATATGGTGTTCCAACTTCATCTTTTATAGAACCTTCTACCAATGCTTTTGGTTGCGTCTCCACCATAAGCTTAGGGATGATAGCGAACTCTTCTACACCTGTATCAGCGTTGACTAAATGCAGTGCCCCATCCATTGAGCCAAATAATACGTAATCGTCGCGCGTATCAGTGATACGGCCATTGTTATCTAAGGTCGCGCCATAAGAGACTGCTGTGGGTGTAGAGTGCACTACTCCACCAAGTACCTTGACTTCATTGGTAGGCTGGTCGAGTTTTAGCTTATCTACTTCATCAGAGCTAGTCGACTGACCATCTTTAGTCAATACTTCACTAAAACCTAAAAAGCTCAGTAAACGACGTTTGTTTATTTCATTTGCGTCGGTATAAACACTATCAACAAGGTTGCCGAAGTTTTGTGGCTTACCATTACTATCCACAGTTATTTTGCGTAAAACAGGCGTCTTTTTGTCCTGTAGAGTGTCTTCTACATAGACAGTACGCAGACTAGATAGTCCGGAGTTTGGTGACTTCAGCTGTGCATAGACACCGCCAGCGGCAATATTATTGTTAGCCGGCTTACCATCTACACTAACTCCAACGGTTTGCCACAAGTCTTGAGTGGCAGCACTTAGGTTACCTGCGACATCTTCATATAGCAGCTTATCGTTTTTACCATATAATGTGCCTTTATTTAGGTCATACTTTTTTAGGTTGCCGCGCCAGATACTGCTTGCTGAGGCAATATCTGGATCTAGCATAGGTAGATAGGCATAAGGTAGCTGATTAGCAGCACGATATGGATCATCAGGAATTGTGATCGTGCCAGAGGGTGCTGTGTTGATTATTTGAACCAAACCTGAAGCAAAGTCAACGATACTGGCAGCAATATCTTCAGACTTTTCTGTATAGTAAAAACCGCCATCGCCAAAGGTTTTTACTTCATCATCACCTTTGCGTTCACCAAGCTTACAAAGGTTACGAATATCGTCATCGACATTGTTTCCGCTGTTGCAATCGGTGACTTCTTTTGATTTACCATTGACAATAATATTACGAGTACCTGTTAAGCCATCAAAATCTTTACCAAACCCAACGGTCGCCGTTTTGATCGGCAGCCCTTTTGGGTTGTTAGCAGGGTTACGTAGTAGCGCAGCATAGCTTGCCATACATGCCCAGCCTCTATTACTATCTACATTTGGCAAACCACTGCAAGTATTTATAGATAAAGATGATGAGTAAGACAGTGAGTTATTCATAATAGCTTTTGCTCTGCTAGTGCTACTACCATTAGGATAACCATCAGTTAATAGATAAATACCATTACCACTACATTCTTCATCATTGAGGGGCGATATATAACTGCCGTTATTTTTGGTACTGTTATCAGAGTAGTCAAAACCGCTCCACCAAGTACTATTACTATAACCACTATCTTTTGTAGAGGTGCCCATCATATAAGCACCAGATTCTGCTAAAGCGTGGGCTGTAGGCGTTCCTCCAGTAGGGTTTAGACCTATGACCTTATTGAGCAATTCAACACGCTGCTCTGCGCTCAACTCGCGGGTAGGTGTTAGAATAACTGCCCGACTACCATCACCATTGAGGCTATAATTCCCCATGCCAATACTATAATCATCAGGTAGCGAACCTGTCGGTTTGAGACTTCCATCTTGTACGTTATAAACCCTATCAGCAAGTAGCTCTAAAAGGGCTAATTTGAGCTGTGTCATGCGATCAGTTGTTATATTACTTTGATCATACCTATCAGTACAACCATAAGGAGTATAGGTTCCTTGCGCATGCACTTTATTAAAGTTTAAAACTGTATTACCGTTTTCATCTCGTAGCAGACCATCGGGCTGATTTGCATCTTTTTCACGCTCATACACAACCAGCTGAATGGCTTTATCTGTTCTATCGCTCTTTTTACCCTTACAAGAGCCGTCATAATAGCTCATACTTCCTGATGTATCTAACATCATAAAAATAGCAGCCGTTCCAGGCTTAGCAGGTGCATAAATCTCTAAGTCGCCAATCGGTTTACGCTTAATAGTGGCAGTATTGGTATGCGCAGATGTCGTTATCAGACCCATAATTATTGACGCTGTCAATGCTTTGATAGGCCACTTGCGTGAGTACGATTTGTTATTTCTGTAGATCATGACCTACTCCTAATAGCAATATTTTAATATTTGACTCAGACATAACTATGGTGGTTGGACTAACTAGTAGGTAATGTGCAGAGCTTACCGCTACCTTTACCAAAATTGACACATTTAGTGCGTTTAGATTGGTTTTCGACATTGGCCATCTCATAGATGACCGTACTTGGCACACCCGCTTTTGTCATACAGCCTCCGATAGTATCAGCCGTATCATTTACTGAGTGTAAGCGGCTTGTTTGTTCAAAACAATTTTTGCTACCTACCGATGTGTCACCATATGCTGGTAATACTGCCGTACTATTGATATCAAAAGTAAAAGCTTGACTAGATATCTCGCTACTGTCTTGACCGATTGTATAACTTCTAAAAGGCTCGTTTTCAGAGCTAGGCGGCGTTAGGGCAACACTGACCTGAGTCATGCTGGCATTACGAGCGCTGATGTAGTCATCAGACACAGCTGGATTACAATAACCTTTATTATTCAAACTACCAGATGGAGTAATGATTGAGGCTTTATTGATGTCAAAAAATTGCCCCCGTGGACGAAAGCAAAAGATATACTCATGATCTATACTATCGCTATTTAACATGAAGTGTCCAAAAGGACCACTACGTGAGATCATGTCGTTATAAATATTTGTGTTACTACTGCCATTGATGCTCTGTTCTATATTTTGATGAGCATTATCAGCTGACTGTAATAATAAGGTATTTATTTGGTCACTGGTGGCCAGTCGTAAGTCTGTCGTACTCTGTCTGACCGCAATAACACCTACCAAGATGATTAACATCAAAAATAACAATACCACGATTAATACAGCACCCTGTTGGGCAACTGGCAACTCGCTAGGATATGAGCTCGGCATATCAGACACTTGACTCTCCTTTATGGTGTGTTATTGACAGTAGCCACAATGCTCATTATCCGAGCACTTCGTAACAATATAGTCGATTCATAGCTACGTCGATAGTATTTTTTACGCGAGCTATCTGCTTTAAGTTCGTGCTTTGTGCCTAACAAAGTAAACTCATCTGCATCAGTATCAGTGATGAGCGGTGTGTTACTACGTACGATCATGCCAAGCTTGACGCTTGTAATAGCAGGTTTTTCGCCCTCAGTTGGCTTATCAATATCTAAATAAACGCTAGGTGGCAAATAAGTCAGCTGATCGACAGCTGCCTGCACACCCAAAAGGATTTTGAATTGATCAATAGCTGCAACTACTACTTCACCATTGCCAGTAAATGCCTCTGTCACATTACCATCTGTATCTACACGCCCTGCTGTACAAGCTAATACCAAGTCTTTAGTGGTAGCTGAATTACTTGCACCTGTTGCTAGACGCACAAAGTAACGCTCAACGACCCAGTCTTGTTCTGCTACCTCAATTTTTCCACCTTCACAATCATATAGATCATATGGAGTGATGTTCTTATACTGAATAGTTAATTGGTCACTTGGCTTATCTTTGATGTTGGATAAACCAGTAGCGCTATTTAATGTAAGGTACTTGGTGGCGGTTGTATTATTTGTACCTAAGTTGGTTTGAGTTAATACAATACCACCATGATCAGTAGCATCCGTGATATAACTGATAGGGTTCCCTAGATTTGCTAGACGAACGTGTTCTTCAATAGCTTGCATAGCGAAAATACTGCTATCTTGTACCTCAGAAGCGCTTTGTTGGATAGTGATGGTACGAGTATTAATCAAATAGACCTGCATTACAGCTGCAGAAACCAAAAGCCCAAGCACTAAAGCAATCATCAACTCAATAAGAGTGAAACCACGCATGCTCGTTAAAGATGCATTGGACAACAAACGGGCAGTACGGTATTTTGTCATCTAGTAAGCCTCCGAGATAAGACAGTGACTACCTGTCTTATATACACCATTAGCAGAGGCACAAGCTTTACTATCATTATCATCAAGGATAGCCTTGGTATCACTCCATGCCGTGATAACACACATTTGCTGTTGAATGGCTTGTGCAGATGTACCTGGGCACATAACGATACTAACACTAAGATCTTGATCTTTTGCCATTTTTTTAACTATTAAAGCATCACGTGCTGCTAACTGATTGATATCACAGGACTGCTGGGCGATCTCTTTACCTTCTATGGTTTTAGTGGTGGTAGATAGACAGCTATCTGTTCCTACAATACTCACGACTTGACTATCGATCGTAACGCTATCCGTTGCATTACTACTAACCACCGCTTGTACAGTTGGTACTGCGTTGTTATCACTAGCTACTGCTTTGGCAAAGCTGCTGCCACTACCTGTCACATATGCTTCAGGATAGGCACGCATAACCTCAGCTAAGTTACGTATTATAGTCAAAGACTTTGTGCGTATAAGACTCTCGTCAGTTGCGCTAATGGCCCGCATTTGCAAGGCACTAAATCCCAATACTGCAACAGACAACAGTAATACAGCAACCAATACCTCTACTAGCCCGATACCTGACTGCCTATTATTAACTCTCATTCACAAACCCCTCCTAGCTTGCTACTGATTAGTCCTACGCTACTAACAACTACCTGTCTAGAGGTGGCGGATTTGTTACTATCACAAATAGTATATGTGACCCCGGTACTTACTGTTTTATTAGGCCTGAAAGTTATCTTATTCGCTGAAGACTTTACAATACTCTTCGCATCATATGGATAAGTCGCAATAATTACTAAGTTTGATTCTGTAGGGTTTCCAGCTCCGTTCCCGTTCCCGTTCCCGTTCCCGTTCCCGTTCCCAGTTCCGTTCCCAGTTCCGTTCCCAGTTCCGTTCCCAGTTCCGTTCCCAGTTCCGTTCCCGTTCCCGTTCCCGTTCCCGTTCCCGTT
>NZ_JAGBKN010000026.1:0-33703 GCF_017498075.1 Psychrobacter halodurans | reverse complement strand
GTCAATTCATTCTAAAAATGACATAGCGCTGCTGGGATGAATTTTGCGCAGCCTCTGTGATAACAGCACGCAAGTAAAATTTATACCAGTAGCGCATTTAGATTTATAACAATTTTAATTTGAACTGACTATATCTAGTAAATTGAAGACACACCCTAATCAGCTATTAGGGCAATATTAGCTTTTTATTTCAATGTGACTATTCGATTGAACATAAAATGTGCTCTGATATTTTTTATATACTCGATCCTAAATAAAATTGGCAGGCAAGAGACTATATGCCACGTGCTGCTGGTATTTGTTTGACGCAGCATCGAGCGGTGTAGGCACAGCACACAAGAAAAACAAACACCAGTCGCGCTGTAGCTGTTTTAAAGTAGATTGACTGTATATGGTTATACAAACACCACACCATCTTCGGTCTGATGCGCCTTGATATCGACATCATAGGCAGCGCTGAGTCGTTGACGGGTCATTACCTCAGTAGGCGAACCTTGGGCAATAACTCGCCCACCGTTTAGTAGTACCACCTCATCGGTATAGCGATGGGCATGAGTCAAATCATGCAGCACTACCAAGATACTTTTGCGCCGCTCATGTACCAGAGTGTGTAAATAATGCAATAAAAAACGCTGATGGCGAATGTCAAGATGGTTGGTCGGCTCATCAAACATCATGATTTTGGTATCTTGCATCAGTGCCCGCACGATAGCCAAGCGCTGCTTCTCCCCGCCTGATAAGGTTTGCACACGGGCATCGGTTAGATTTGATAGCTCAAAATCTTGCAGCAAGGTTTGCGCGCGTTCGACATGGTGGCGATTTGGCCGCTGATACCAAGCAAGGTTTGGCGAGACGCCCAATAGCGCATAATCAAGCACCGTAAGCGGCAGCTCAAAACGCTCATGTTGCCCAACCCAAGCGATATGACCATCACGCATCATCTCATCGATAGGCTGGCCTTGAGCTGTGATATACCCCTGTGTTTTTAACGCCATCCCAGTATGCTGACCCAATACTGTATGCAATAATGTGCTTTTACCCGCGCCATTGGGCCCGATAAAGGCGACGAGCTTTTGGCTTGGCACGGTTAGCTTGTCTATTTTTAACAGCACTTTATCACCATGCGAGATATGAATATCTTGCATCGACAACAGCTCGCTTGCTTTCTCATGACTTGTATTATTATTTTGACTCGGTCGCTCTGTTTGCTCTGTTTGCCCTGTTTGCATTGACCGTACTGGCCGCACGGGTTTTGCTGCCGCAGCGCTGCGTCCACTGTGAAAAAATGAATCAAGCATAGTTACTCCTATCAATTAACGGCGGCTACTGCGCACAAACAGCCAAATAAAGAAGGGGCCACCGAGTAGCGCTAAAACGATGCCAACAGGCACATCCACCGGATAAGCAACATGCCGCGCTGTGCCATCAAGGAGTAGTAATAATATCGCCCCAAGCCAGCCCGACCAAATCATCAGCCGCATACGCCCGCCGCCAAACAAAATAGCCAGCAGGTTGGGCACCATCATGCCAATAAAGCCGATGACGCCGGCTAAGGACACCGCCGCCCCTGTCAATAATGCCGAGGCAATCACTACCAGGCAGCGCACCACTCCCACCTTGATACCCAAGGACTTAGCAGCAGCCTCCCCTAGCATCAACCCATCTAACTGCCGCCCTAATGGCAATATGATAGCCAGCCCCAAGATCATAGAAACGATCGCATAGCGCAGCGGCACAAACCCCGCCTCCGCCATACTGCCCGACAGCCAATTGGTCGCCGAGCGCAGCACCATGTCATCAGACATAAATAAAATCAGACTGACCACGGCAGCACAAAACGCACTGATCACAAACCCCAATATCAGCAGGCCCATCTGACCGCCGCCCAAAAATCGATGACAAGCGAGAATAAACAAACACACCAATACGCTTCCGCTAAAGGCAGCAAGCGGTATGCCAACGCCGCCAAACCCCAATGCCAATACCAGCACCACCCCGAGCGCTGCCCCGCCTGATGTACCGATTAGGCTCGGATCGGCTAATGGGTTTTCAAACAATGCCTGCAGCGCCGCCCCGCTGACAGACAACGCCATACCGACCAACAATGCCGTCACCACGCGCGGATAGCGCAGTTGCCAGATGGTGTCATCCAGATGGTTGGGGCTGGACCAGTCGCCAAAACCAATACCAAGGGCCAGCCAAATCAGTAGCAGTGATATGGCCGCCGCCAGCAGATAATAAAGGCTGTGCTTGTATTTGCTTGATAATGCAGGGGTCGGTGCAGTCAGTGTATTTGCCATGAAAAGTATCGTTTTATGTGGATAAGGATTCAGTGAGTATATTTGCTTGATTTAGATTATTTACTTAGGCTATTTTGCGAGCGCATTGAGCTTTTTTAGCACTTCAGGTGACTGTAAGCCATAACGCAAAAAATCATCGGCTGGCCAAAAATGGACGCCGTCATTTTTACCTGCTGTACTGGCAGCAACCTCAGGACGCTTACTAAACTTGCTGACACCGCCAACGACGGCCTCATTATGCTCGGCAATGATAATCACATCAGGCTTAGCGGCCAGCCAGCCTTCTCTCGACAAGGGCTTTAGCCCCGATACGTTGGCGGCATTTATTCCGCCCGCACGGCGAATCAGCTCATCGCCTACCGTGCCCTTACCAGCGACAATACGGCCATCGTAACTTAGCAGATAGCGCTTACCGGTTTTTGCCATAGGACTCATCCCTGCCTGCCAACGCTTGGCTAGCTGCGACCCAGCAGCTTTTTTATCGACATAATTACCGATGGATTTGATACTACTGGCAAAGGTACTGACTTCTTCTTTGGGTGCGACATTGACGGCCTTAACCTTAAGTCCATTTAGGCGCTGATAGATACTCGCCGGCTGTACCATATAACTGCCGAGTGCCAAGTCAGGCTTGACCGCCAGCACTGACTCGGCAGTGATATTACGATGCATGCCCACAGCGGGCACGCTCTTTAGCGCCGGATTTTTATTGGTTGCATCTTTGCCCACCAGTTTATCGGTCGCTCCTAGCGCCACGACCACATCGGCGACATCGGGACTCATGGCGACGATACGCTCATAAGCTTGAGCAGAAAGCGTTGGCACGGCCAATGCACCAAGGATGGCAGCCGTACTTATAGCACCACGGGTACGTTTTTTATTAATAACTGAGTGCGTGAGTGTTGTTTTTGATAAGGCAGAAGACATACGTATTCCTAATTTACTAACGTAAAAAATGACCCTATAGCCAACTCAAAACAAAATGGTTATAAATTTAAGCACGCTACTAGTATAAATTTTCCTTGCTTGCTGTGGCTACGCTGCTCGATGCTGCGTAAAATTCATACCAGCTGCACTGTATCGGTTTTAAAGTGAATCAACTATATCAGCCATTAATGTTAAATAATTATCCAAGATTGATTTTTATAACTGGTCTATGCACTTTCTGCTTCAGCCATGACTGCTGGCGCTAACGCTTCTGCGTAGGCATGTTCGCCGACAACATTAGCGACTATTTGCTGCCACTCAGCCAGCTCAGGCGTGCCTTCGAGTCGTTGACCAAACACGCTAAAGACACTCGACCCCTGATTATCAAAGCCTTCAATACAAGTCACGATGCCATCTTTGGTTGGACGCTTGACGCACCACACTTGCGCCAAAGCTTTGTCTTTGAGATGCAGGGTAAAGTCGTTATGGTCTTTGTCTAAAATATTAAACCAATCCCCTATGCGCTTCAGCGTCTGCACCGTACCCGTCTGAATCTGCACAAGTCCACTATTACCGACAAATATCATAATCGGGCATTTGGCATCACGGGCCTGCGTAAATACCGCCTCGACAGCGCTAACCTCAAGCTGCTGCGTCATCTGCTCTGGCGCTTGACGGTAGCTGCTGGCACGGTCGATATCGAGATTTTTTAATAGTGAGTGAAACTGATGCACATCTGTCATTGCTTGCCAGCCTTGTTGGAGCTGCGTGCGTGCGCCTTCATCCAGCGCCTTGTAGCGCCAATTACTTAGCGGCGCTTGTACCTCTAACGTCAGCGTCTCTGTATTTACCGTCTGCAGCTGCGCCGCAATCAGCGCCTGCCAATGGCTGATATTCTCATCACTTAATTCGCGCAGATAGACTTTATCAATCGCCGCTCCCTGACCGTTATAAAACTGAATGCTATAAGACGGTTTGCCTGTGCGACTGGTATCGGTGACCGCCAGCATATGCTGCCACTGCCACATAAAAAACCGTAAATCCAAACCACCAACATTGAGCGCCAATCCCATCTTTTCGCCGAGTTTTAAATTGTGATACGGCGCGGTTTTTTCATGTACGGCCAGATCGTTTCTGACGATACTCTCAACACTGCCAAAGCGTGCAAACTGCTGTAATACCGTTTTGCACTGATCTCCGATGTACTGACTGTAAGGCGATGCGAGCATCAGCTCAAACTCGCTGACTCCCAATGCCGCCGCCCCTTCTGTCGGAAACAGCATCGGCGTGTTTGCTTTTAGTGCTTGGTACTGTTGCCACAGCTCGGTATTTTTTGTGATTAAAGATAACGGTTGACTCATGAGGGTCTCCATAAAATAAATAATAAAAAGCCAATCATCTCGCTATATACGCAAAGAGATAAACGGCTGAATAATAATCACCGCCTTTGGCCAAATCTATCTGACTAAATCAAGCAAAATGGCAGCGCTCCATGTTTGCGCTTATCGTTTTTTTCAGGTGGTATTGAACGGGAATGATTATGGCAACATTTTTTTAGTTTGTAAATAGAAATAATTATCATTTACATGTTGATAATTATTATCGTTTGAAATATGATGTCTGAGCTTTGTTACTCGCATTGAGGTTTTAAGTAACAAAACCTTGAAGGATTAAATCGCTGATAGCCGCTTATTTTGTTGTTTTGATAAATAATTTTAATAAAGCAGAGCGTCAAACCTCTCTGTTTTTGCTTTTTTTATAAAGGTTGTCTTACTTATGTCGATGTCCCCACTTCGCTCTTATTTACCAGATACCCGCTTCTCTACTCATTTACCACAGTGGCGGCAGCGTGCTTTGGTCACTAGCATTGCCTTGGCATTATCTGCGTTGGCCCCTGCCAGCGTCCAAGCAGCAGATTTTGTGGACGACACTCCTGAGCTTACCGATGATACTGCCCTGCCGAGCGTCCGTCTCGACCCTATCGTGGTGACCGCCACACGCTCTGAGCGTGCCTTAAGCGATGCGCCAGTCGCCATGCAGGTACTTAGCCGCCAAACGCTCGATGACAACCATGCCCATACCTTAAAAGAAGCACTGGCGCTCTTGCCCAATGTTTACTTACGCGAAGTTCATGGCAAGACAGGCTATGAAGTCAGCATGCAAGGCTTCACCGGCGATCAGGTACTGGTGCTCATCGACGGCTTACCGATTACCGCCAGTACGGGATCGACGGTGAATTTAAATCAATACATGAATATGGATATCGAGCAAATAGAAGTGGTACAAGGAGCGGCGTCAGCGCAGTTTGGCAGTGCGGCCATGGGCGGGGTGATTAATATCATCACCAAGCCTATCGGCGCAGCGACAGGACATATCACCACCGAGATCGCCAGTAATGGTGAGCAAAACCCTTCAGGTAAAGGAATAGACGCCAACAAACGCTATGTTGAATCCAGCGTAGAAGGCGCTTTAGATAAAGAACAACGCTTTCACGCTCGCCTATCAGGCTCGTATTTGGACAATGACGGCTTGAGCTTAGATCATAAAGCGTGGCCCCGATTAAAGGACGCCAGCGAGCAGTCGCAAGTCAGTGCGCGCCTGAGCTATCACCCTGATGGTAAAGGCATGTCAAACGATAGCAATAGCAGCGACGATAGCCGAGTGGTCAAAAACACTCAGTATTGGCTAGAGGCCAGTCATTATAAAGAAGAGGATGTCAGCCGCTTCAATTATTATGTGGCGCCGCGCTATTTGGCACAGCAACGAGATGAGCACATTACTAAGCAGCGCTTTAGTGTTGGTGCGCGCGCTGATATCACGCCGCATAAGAATGATCGCAGCAAGACGTATCGACTGTCCGCTCAAGCGCTGCACGAGGACTATCAAAGCGAGTCTAATACCAAAACCCAGCAGACCATCACCAGCGCCCGTGATACCGACATCAGTACGACATTGGCGCAAGCGCAGCTCGACCTACCGGCGTTGGTACTATCCGATACACACAGCCATCTTATCCAAGTCGGGGGTCAAGTCCAACAAGACACGCTTAGCCAAACCAAAAACCAAGTCAGCGAGTTGATCAGCGATGAAGTCAGCCGCGATGTCGGTGAGCTATACCTACAAGACGATTGGCTGATTGGTGAAAATTGGGAAATCTTAAGCGGTATTCGCTATCAAAACGATGAAGACTTTGGTGATCATATCGCGCCAAAGGTATCGCTCAAATACAATCATTTAGATACGAGCGGTCGCGAGCACATCTTGCGCGGTAGTATCGGCGGCGGTTATCGCGTGCCAAATCTAAAAGAACGCTACTACGTCTTTGATCATAGCAATTTAGGCTATAAAGTGCTGGGCAATCCCGACTTGCAGCCAGAGACCTCAACCAGTTACCAAATCGGCTATCAAGGTCAGCTGAGCGATAATGTCAATTTAACGGTCAATGGTTTTTATAATGACGTTGACGACCTTATCCAAACCGACGAGGACAACGCGACCTTTGATGGCAATATCGCTGTTTATAAATATATGAACGTCGATAGCGCCAAAACCTATGGCGGCGATATCGGTATCGACTGGCAAGTGGACGAGCGCGCCAAACTACAAGCCAGTTATGCATATCTCAAGACCCACAATAATGTCACCGATACCGAGCTGACCTATAAGCCCAATCACAAGGCTATGCTGGCACTTGACTATCAAATCAACGACAAGCTACAGCTGATTCCGCGCCTCAACTACGAATCCAAGCAGCTCGTCAGCACCAGCGCACAGACATATTCGCCGTCTTGGTGGACGCTCGATAGCAAGCTCAATTATGACATGACGGCAAACCTGAGCCTATACGCAGCGATTAATAATATCTTCGATGTACAGCGGGATGTCACCGATGCCAGTGACTATCGCCCGATCGACAATCGTGAATGGCTACTGGGCGCCAGCTATCACTGGTAAGCCCTTGCCCGCACTTATATTAAAGCAACTTTTGTAAAGCAATTGTTTAAAAAACTCTGTCTATAGCGCTGTTTTTATCTTTAGCCAAAACAATAACCATCAAGGAGCCTGACATGACCAAACCCACCCTAGCAATGAGCACCAAGCCGACCAAATTGGCATTACTTTTTAGCAGCAGCCTATTAGCCTTTAGCATGACCGGCTGCGGTGGCGGCAGTGATGGCTCGAGTAGTGGCAATAACGAAAATAGCGATAATGCTGGCAGCACACCGCCTGCCAGCATTGCCAGCTTTAGCGAAACCGCCACATGGCAAGTCACCAACCTAGCACCTGATAGTGCCACTTGTTATGACTTTGATGCCAAAGCTGAAAGCTCATGTGACGGCGATACATGGGATATTAAGTTTGAAAACCAAGCACGTTCGGTCAAGCTTTGGTCCAATAGTGGCGACTCTGGCGCAGGCATGGGCGGGGTTTTTGGCTTGATCGACTGGTCTGATTTGAGCCGTTATACCAATGCCACCCTTGACCCTGATACAGGCCGTGACATCAGCCTGCACTATAATGAAGACCGCAGCGGCGGGGTGTTTACTGCCAAGCCTTGGTTTGAGTACAAATTACAAGGCAATCATCAGCTATATCCCAACAACCGTGTCTATCTTGTCACCACAGACAGTAGTAGCGCCATAACAGACAGCAGCGTCCAGCAGCCGATCTATGCCTTGCAGATTACCAACTACTACAATGATGCTGGAAAATCTGGCTACCCAACCATTCGCTGGATTGATACGGCGCTACCAAATCAGGTACAGACTCAAACCATCAACGCCACCAGCAATGATAACTGGGTCTATTTTGATTTAACCACAGGAAAAAGTAGCACCGATAAAAACAGCGCTTGGCAGATTGGCTTTAAGCGTAATGATGTGATTTTAAATGGTGGAGATTCGGGCAGTGGTAAAACCGGCGGTTATCTTGCCGCCACACCAGCAGGATATTATGATGCAAAAGACGAGCCTATTGTCAGTCAATTTATCACCGATGGTAGTGCAGCGACCTTAACCGACCTCATCAGCACAGCAGACTACGACAAGCCGCTAAGCGCCAGAAGCTGGGTGATTGACAGTAAAGGCTCGGATCTCAACCCTGCGTATACTGGCAATTTCCCGAATTTGGATTTTGGCTGGTATACCTACAATGGCATGACCCATCAGCTAAATGCCAAACCGCTTAATAGTGCTCAAGGCGCCCTTATCAGATCTGCTGAAGGCAACAGCTATGCGCGTGTGCGTCTAAATAAGATCAATTATCCTGATAGCACAGCGACGACGGCGACCTCATGGGAGTTTAAACTAGACATTCAGCCGGCTTCTTAGACTTTATTTTCCACCCATTTACAGAGCAAGGAAGCGAGATAAAAAGTTATTTTATATAGCTTCTACTTGTCATAGCTTCTATTTATATAGCCTGTATTTGTTTTTCATCAGCGTTCAGCCTTATAAGTATCTATAGGGCGAACGCCCATCTTCTTTAAAACCATCAAAAACGTATATTTATTGAGTCTTTATGCCCCCTCGCGCTGCTTCTTTATATCATATGATTTGGGCGAATTATCGTCTCGCTTTTTTCAAAGTCATTCTGCTAAATCTGATCAATGCCGCTGTCAGTGTCGGTATTATTGCCTATATCAATTACACTTTTATTAGTCAGCCTGTATTTGATACCTTATCTTGGCTCAGCGTAGGGCAGTTTTCCCTGCTAGTATTGTTACTGTTAGTGACGACTTATTTGTCGCAATATGCATTGACACGATTGGGGCATCGATTTGTCTATGAGCTACGGACAAAACTGGTCAAACAAATCATCGATACCACCGTTCTTCAGATAGACCATTTGGGTAGCGCACGCTTACTTGCCAGCTTATCCTCAGATATTCAATCAATTACCGTTGCTTTTGTCCGTATGCCAGAGCTGGTACAGGGCATTATTTTATCTGTGGGCGTTGGACTATATTTGGGCTGGTTGTCGCTGCCATTATTGTTCATTGTCATGTTTTGGATTGTGATGACGATTTGGATAAGTACCATATTGGTCAAGCATGTCTATACGCATTTGACAGAACTACGCGAAATCAATGATGACTTATACCAAGATTATCAGTCCATCATAGAAGGGCGCAAAGAGCTAGCGCTCAACCAACACCGAGCAGAAAAACTGTATACAGATGACTTTTTGCGACATGCTAAGGCCTATGAAAAGACCGTAACCAAGTCTGATACCTTTCATTTATCAGCGGTAAACTGGTCCAATATTATGATGTTCGCATCGATTGGTATCGTGTTTGCAGTGGCCAATTATCTTGATATACCGATGGGGGTTGCCACTACTTTTTCTTTGACAATCTTGTTTATGCAGTCGCCGCTCCTACATGCGGTTGGGGCTTATCCAACATTGCAGACCGCTCAAGTGGCGTTAGAAAAAATACAGTCTTTAGAATTGGCCGAGCACCAGCCAAGCTTTGCGACAGAGACTGTTGCACAGAACTGGCAGTCTATAACTCTAAATAATATCCATTATCGCTATGTAGGCAGTAGTAGTCATAAACCAGATACATCCACTGATGATAACATTCAAAATAACGATAGTGATCAAAATCATCCCAATAATATATTAAAGGCCGTCAATCTAACCTTGCAACGAGGCGATGTGGTTTTCTTAATCGGTGCGAATGGTAGCGGTAAATCTACCCTTGCCAAAATCATTACTGGTATCTTTACCCCTACCACAGGGACAGTACAAGTCAATGGACAGCGTGTCAATTCAGAGAACAATGCCGATTTTAGACAGCTGTTTTCTGCCATTTTTAGCGACCAGCATCTATTTAAGCAGCTGATTGGAGATCAAGGTAATGAGCCTGATGCGGTCCTAGTGTCTGATTGGCTGCATAAGCTTAACCTGCAAGATAAAGTAAGCGTGTCTGACCATAAACTTTCCACAGATAAGCTGTCACAAGGTCAGCGAAAACGCTTGGCAATGCTAATTGCCGTCGCTGAAAAAAAAGACATATTACTGCTCGATGAGTGGGCGGCCGACCAAGATCCTGCCTTTCGCCGCGTGTTTTACCAGACACTTATCCCTGAGTTAAAAGCCATGGGTAAGACCCTGTTTATCATCAGTCATGATGATAGTTATTTTGAGCATGCTGATCGATTGCTACTGATGAAAGCTGGCCGACTGATAGAGCTAAACGCTGAAGAACGGCAGCGCGCCAGCATCGACGCCATTGCGATGCTCAAATAAATGACGCGCGCTTGGCACGATACGCACTACTCGCAGTGGTCGTTACTTCTATAGTCAACCCGATATAAAAACGATATGGCGAGATGAAGTGTTGTTTTACGCAGCATCGAGCAGCGCAGGTACAGCACGCAAGAAAACCAACGCTTTAGCGAGCCATTTAGATTCGACTACACGAAGTTCTTGAATGCAATTTTTTAATGATAACAATTATCATTAATGTTATTATTATCATTGTTATAAGTATTGTTACAACTTCGTACCCAAAAGCCAACCATTTCAGCTCAAAAGGACATCAGATGCGGTCTCATTTACCCCCTCTATCTATCCGAACCATCCGAAAAAAACACCTGACATTGGCCGTACAGATCGGCCTATTAATGGGTATCAGTCATATCGCAGCTGCGCAATCGATTGTGGCCAAGAGAATCGACAGCTCAGGCAGTGCTGAGTCGTCTAAAAGCGCGGAAGTCATCAGCGCAAGCGAAACAACCACTGCTGCGACCTCGACCGCCCCATCGACCACGTTAGAGGCCATTACTGTCTATGCCGATGGCTATCGCAGCACTGGTACCAAGACCGCCTTAGACCCTGAAGATGCGCCCATGAGCTACACCCGCATCGATCAGGAGTTGTTACAAAAGCGCCAAGCAGATAGTGTCAACGCTGCTTTGCGTTATGAGCCAGGCGTAAGCTCGGAGAGCCGCGGCACAGTCTCTATCTTTGATGAGTATAATATCCGCGGTTTTAAGACCTACTCAAACTTTTATGACGGCCTCAGACTGCCCTATGACGGCGCGTGGAATCTCATGCCACAGGTAGATATTTATGCCACCGAAGCGGTAGAGGTGGTCAAAGGTCCCGCCTCTTCGCTCTACGGTTATGCCGCACCAGGCGGTATGGTCAACCAGATCGCCAAAACCCCAAAGAGCACGCAAGAAACCGAAGTGCAGCTGCGACTTGGCAATCAAAACTTAAAAGAGATAGCGGTCGATACGACAGGGCCAGTCAGCGATGCGCTCAACTATCGCTTGGTGGCATTAAAACGGCAAAAAGACGGTCAAATGCAGACCACCGAAGAAGAGCGATTACTAATTAATCCATCGCTTGAGTGGCAGGCGACTGACGATGTCTCTGTGCTTGCCAATCTGTTTTATCAAGATGATCCAGAGATGGTGCCATCCACCCCACTACCTGCTGTCGGTACGGTCTACAACGCCAGCCATGGCAAATTAGACAGCGACGCCTATGCAGGGGATCAATGGAATCATTTTAGTAAAGAAGTACTGATGCCAAGCATTACGGTAAACTGGGATATCAATGACAATCTCACCTTTAAGCACATCTTACGCTACACCGATGCCGAAGCTAAGCAGCGCAATATGTATAATAGTGGCGGGTTTGTCGATGGTAGCGATAAGATCTTAAACCGCGTGGCGTATACCACTGATGAGCGCATGAAAAACTGGACCACAGACAACCAGCTGGCTTATCAATTCGACACGGCCAATACCTCGCACAATGTGTTGTTCGGTATTGAGTATCAAGAAACCGACAGTAGCGCGACTTACTATGATGCGGGCGCAGCGGGTACGCCAAACCTTGACTTATCAAACCCCAATTTTTCCCAGATCGATACCAATACCCTGCCGCTAGATGCCTATCGTCAAGATGAAGACATCGAGCAAAGCCAGCTTGGGCTCTATGTACAAGATGAGATGCAGTGGCAAGATTTGACCGTGGTCGCAGGCTTGCGTCACGATAAGTTTGAGAGTATCACTGAGCAGACCAAAGCCGCACAAGGCGCGGTGTACGATGCACAAACGATCGATAATGATGCCTCAAAAACCAGTGGTCGTCTGGCGGCCATTTATGATTTGGATAATGGTTTATCGCCTTATGCCAGCTATTCGCAGTCGTTTCAGCCTGTCGTTGGTAGCAACTTTATTACCAATGAAGCGTTTAAACCCACCACCGCCGACCAGCTAGAAGCGGGTATCAAATATCTGTCCTCAGATCGCGCGACCAAAGGCACGCTCGCTGTCTTTGATATCACGCAAAAAAACGTCGTGGTCGCAGACGAAATCAACTATAGAAGCCAAACTCAGACCGGTGAGATTGAGTCAAAAGGCTTTGAGATATCAGGCAGTCATATGCTCAATGACTGGGTGGATGTTGCGGCAAGCTATAGCTATACCGACGCTGAGATTACAAAAGATGAATTTAACCCTGATGTGGTCGGCAATACCCCAGCGCAAACAGCTAAGTACAAAGCCACGCTGTGGGCCGACTACTACGCCACAGATAAGCTTACACTGAATGCAGGCGTACGCTACGAAGACGGCATGCAGCTTGATAAACAAAACTCGGATGAGCTACCAAGCGTGACCTTGGTCGATATCGGTGGCAATTATCAAATCAGTCCGATGCTGGCTGTCGGCGCAAGCATCAATAACTTGTTTGATAAAACCTATGTCGGTGCCTGTTACGATATCAATAACTGCTGGATGGGGCCTGAGCGTCAAATGTCTGTCAGTTTGCAGGCGACATTTTAAGCGTTAATCAAAAAGGCTGGTGTTTTGGTGGAGGCTGACTAAAGCACCAATGCTTTATAACTGGCCTGATGACATGCCTTATCACTCAGCAGTGTCTTTGGCATGACGCCACGCTTCCATCCCGCCCAGATAGATGTCGAGATTATCAAAGCCTTGGCTCGCCAGCCAGCCAGCAGCGACTGTGGCCCGTGCGCCGCTAGCACACATCAACGTATAGTGACGATGCTTATCAAGCGCCTGCCAGCGCTCATTGAGATGGCCGACATAGATGTGCTCTGAGTCTTTGATCGCATCGGCGGCGCGCTCGTCAGCGTCACGAACGTCGAGGAGCACCCAGTTTTTTTGGTCGATATCCGTATCATTACCATTCAGACGTTTGTTGACCTCATGGGTGTCGATCATCGGTATTCGCTGCAGACGCTCGCCTTGCTTGGCCGCCGCGACCACACCCACATAGCCGCCCACCACATCATCAAGCGCCACCCGCACCAGATGTGCCATGGCAGTAGCTAACTGCGCTTCATCTGCTGCCACCAACGCAATGCGCTCGCCCTCACCGACAAACCAACCGACAAAGGCTGGAATCATGCTGACTGGCAAACTCATCGAACCTGGAAAGTGGCCAGAAGCGTACGCCATCGTCTCGCGGATATCGATGATATGATCGGCATCAGAGTCCTTAAACTGTGCCAATGTCAAATTGCGCGGGCGCATGATAGCTGGCGGCGCGTCACCGCCTTGCATATTTAAGCGCTCCATCAGTCTAAAATACGGCGGCTGATAGTGGTTTTCATTGATTTTTGCATCAATAAAAGCGTCGCGATCTGTAATTTGCAAACGCGGGTTATTTAGCCGCTCATGCCCGACGCTAGAAAACTCACGCTCTGCCATACCTGAGCCGCAGACCGACCCCGCTCCATGAGCCGGATAAATAATCGCCTGATCGCCCAGTGCTAAGATTTTTTGTAGTGAGTCGTAGAGCAGTCCTGCCACCTCTTTACGGCGGTTGGGATAAAAATCCGTACGACCGACATCCCCTACAAACAAAGCATCTCCAGTAAACACACCTACCGCCTTGTCTGGATAAGCGCTGTCAAACATCGCGTACGCTAGGTGATCATCGGTATGGCCTGGTGTCTCGAGCACCCGAATCTCAAGCTGCCCAATCGCGAAACAATCACCCTCATACACCGTCTGCGCATAGACGATAGGCTGCTCTGGGTTTGGACCATGAAACACTGTCGCCCCTGTCATGTTCGCCAAAATCGGCGCGCCTGAAACCAAATCCTCATTACGATGGGTTTCAAATATATGCGTAATCTCAAGCCCAGCGGCACGTGCTTTTTCTACATAAATCGTACAATCACGGCGCGGATCAATCACCGCTGCTTGACCACCCGACCCCAACAAATAAGATAGATGAGCCAGTCCAGGTGTCTTGATTTTTTCGAGTAGCATCGTTTTGTCCTTTATATTTATCGTTATCGTTATCGTTATCGTTATCGTTGATGTTTTATGTCGTTATAATTTATTCAATCCGGTGCTTACCGCTTATTGAATTGATGATTTTTTATAAGCTATTTTATGGGCAAGCAGCTCACACCAATATTTATTTAAAAGTTAGCACAGACCAGCGCCACTCATCAATATACAATAACATATATTAACATAGCCATTATCTGCTTTGGTGCTAAGCGATGGGTAGCGCCGCCCGACTATGAAAACAGATTGATAAGAATAGGTTGATAAGAATAAATTGATAAAACCTTACTGATCAAAACAGCACGCATAAAAAATCGGCCTGCAAGCAGACCGATTGGGGCATCATTTTTATGTTTTTTATGAAGAGCTATACAGACGTCTTGGCGCTAGGAGTATCTACGCGGCTGATGGTAATACCGGTAAAACCGAATATCAATGTCAAGAGCAGCGACAAATAGCAGAAGAACGCATAAGGCAAATAATCCAGTACAGGAACGCCTAACGCCTGACTGATAAACACCCCGCACACACTCCATGGTACCAATGGATTGATGACCGTACCTGCATCCTCAATGGTGCGTGATAGATTTTTGGGATGCAAGTTCAAGCGCTCAAAGGTTGGGCGAAACGCCGTTCCTGATAGCAGGATGCTCAAATACTGCTCACCGATCAGCACGTTGATGCTAAGCGCAGACATCGCCGCGGCAAAGATTGCGCGCCCTGTGGTGGTCAAGCTGCCTTTAATCCCTGATAGCAATGCTGGCAAAATACCCAATGCCGTCAGCAAGCCACCCAGACTGAGCGCCAGCACCACGATTGCTTGGGTAAAAAACATGCTTTGTACACCACCGCGCGATATCATCCCTGCCACTTCGCCCAGCTCTAGCGACTCAGCTGGCGTATAGCCTGCAAACAAATAGCCTCCCAACTGCCCGATACTGGGTGAGCTATGAAAATAGGTGACGATAAGGGCGACAAAAATAGTACAGATGATGGTATAAATAGCGTTGACGCGAAACACTGCCAACCCTACCAACACGACAAAAGGCAGTACCGCGTAGTTTTGTACCAAGCCACTGTCTATCAGCTGGTTTTGTAGCACAGTCACTTGACTTAAGT
This sequence comes from Psychrobacter halodurans, assembly GCF_017498075.1. Classification (NCBI taxonomy): domain Bacteria; kingdom Pseudomonadati; phylum Pseudomonadota; class Gammaproteobacteria; order Moraxellales; family Moraxellaceae; genus Psychrobacter; species Psychrobacter halodurans. Next base: position 18,069 of record NZ_JAGBKN010000026.1, on the reverse strand, counting down.
CCGAGCTCACCGTCTGCCCCGAAAAAAACCAAAACAATATCACGGTCAGTATCCATGCAGGGATGGTGGTATACATCATATTGCGAATATGGGCAAACAGATCAATCCCCACCACAGATGAGGCGATGGTACAAGTATCGGACAGCGGCGACATCTTATCACCGAAAAACGCGCCCGACACCACCGCACCTGCAGCGATAGCGACGTTGGCATCAAACGCATGGCTCATGCCGATAAAAGCCACCCCAAGAGTCGCCGCGGTCGTCAAGCTACTGCCTAAGGCCACGCCGATGATAGAGGTCAGTACAAACGCTGAAATATAGTAATACTCGGGCGATATAAGCTGAAAACCAAAATACATCAGCGTCGGGATGGCACCAGACATCATCAAGGCGGCGACCATTAGACCAATAAAAAAGAACAAATATATCGCGCCAATACCGCGCATCACGCCAGAGGCCATCTGCGCTTGCATATCATCGAAGCTGAGGCCTCGAAACAAACCGATGGCCAGTAGGACACAGATAGCGAGTATCAATGAGAGATGAGGCACCCAGCCAAAGCCGATCATGGTGACGCCCATGATAGCGATGACGATGGCAGAGATCATAAATGCCAGTTGAGAAGAGATTTGAGTGAGTATTTTTGGTGGCATCACACATCCTTAGATTGCCAGTGGATTTGGCGTTAGGGTTGGCTTTGGTGTGGCAAGTTTAATCAGTTGCTCTGATTATTGCTACCCTGATTATTTACCAAGTAGGCTATCGGTCTTGGCAGCCATAACAAAATCATTGCGATGCAGCCCCTTAATACTGTGTGACCACCAAGTAACCGTGGCCTTTCCCCACTCGACCAATATGCCTGGATGATGGCCTTCTGCTTCGGCGATATCGGCAAGCTCGTTGGCAAATGCCATGGCCGCGACGAAGTTTTTAAACTTATACTGGCGCTGCAACTGCTGGATACCATCGACCTCGATAAGTGACCAATCAGGAATCTGCGTTAATAGCTCGCGCGCTTCAGTCTCACTGACTGTCGGGGCACCGATACGGCAGGCTTCGCAGCTGGCTTGGGATAGTGTCGTCATAATAAACTCCTTTTATTGTCATGATTACGTTTTTACGTGATATACGTCCGTGTTAAAGCAAATAAAGCAAATCAGCAATTGGCATCCCTAGCATAGGTCGGCTCAAACAGACCCAGTGACATCGCTTGCTTGACCACGCCCATGATATCGCTGTCGACGATATCAAACAGCGTATCCAGCTCATCAATCACATAATAAATAGGCTGGATATGGTCGATACGATAAGGGGTGCGCAGCACATCGAGCAAATCAAACGCCCGATGCTCAGGCGTGTCGCTCAGCGCATATAATGTCTCAGACGGTGAGCTTAAGATACCGCCACCATAGATTTTGCGATCTTTTGTGGCATGGCCTACCAGTCCAAACTCGATGGTAAACCAGTAGAGACGCGCCAAAAACCACCGCTCTTCTTTGCTAGCGTTGAGGCCTAATTTACCATAGGTTTCATTAAATGCGGCAAACGCAGGATGAGTCAGCAGCGGGCAATGGCCAACGATTTCATGAAAGATATCCGGCTCTTCGATATAGTCCATATCATCCATACGGCGAATAAAAGTCGCAACAGGAAAACGCCGCTGGGAGAGCAGTTTAAAAAACTTACCAAAGCTAATCAATGCTGGCACAGCAGCCGTTTGCCACCCTGTGGTCGCCTGCAAGACATCATCGATAGTAGCCAATTGCGGAATCTGGGTGGTGGGTAGCTGCAGCTTTGTTAGGCCGTCTAGATAGGCTGAACAGGCGCGATTGGGGATTTGTTTGGCTTGTCGCTCGAGCAGCGTTTGCCACATGAAGTGTTCATCATCGCTATAGGCAATATGGCCGTCGCTGTTTGGCTGGTGCGAGACATATGGCTGCTTTTGCGGCGATTCTAGATAGGAAGCCGCTAGATGGGCGCTGCTATTAGTGGTATTGATATTAGTATTAGTGCTATCGGTAATTGAGCTGTCGGCGGCTTGTTTTTTGCCGATGTCGTTTTTGTGATTGCCGCTGACAGCGCGTTGATAAGATGGGGTATGTGAGAGGCGATCCATGCCTGTACTCCTTATATGACAATTGTTTTTTCTATCAGCCCATTGTCCCCTACCTGTTGACCATTCAAACTGGCGCGCCTATCACGTCGCCTAATCGGTCAAACAAGCCAGCCAGTCAGGCCAGCCAATGCGGATAAGACTAAAAATACGCAAGCCAACTGCTACGTATAATGAAGCAAGTGGACAAGACAAACTCCTTTTGCCTTGCCCGCCGCTGCTATAGCGCTTCTGTTTCTGGTTGACCGACAGCGCCGCGGCGCACTTGGTCGCGCTCGATAGATTCAAACAACGCCTTAAAATTACCTTCGCCAAAGCCCTCTGCATAATCGCCTTTACGCTGGATAAACTCAAAAAACACCGGACTGCCTAAGATGGTCTCGGAGAAAATCTGTAGCAGTAAGCGAGGCTCATTGCCCTCAGTCGTGCCATCTAGCAAGATACCGCGCGTCTGCAGCGCTGCGACATCCTCACCATGACCCGGCAGACGCTCACTTAACATGTCGTAATAAGCATCGTTTGGCGCAGTCATCAGCGGAATGCCCGCCGCTTTGAGCAAATCGATGCTCTCCAGCAAGTCATCACTGGCTAAGGCAATATGCTGAATGCCTTCGCCATTAAAGTGCATCAAATACTCTTCGATCTGCCCGCCGCCCTGCTTTGATTCTTCATTAAGTGGGATGCGAATTTTGCCATCAGGGGCGGTCATGGCTTTACTAGTAAGGCCTGTGTACTCACCTTTGATATCAAAATAACGGATTTCGCGGAAATTAAAGATACGCTCATAGAAGTTTGCCCAATACGCCATTCGGCCGCGGTAGACGTTGTGCGTGAGATGATCGATGACTTTAAAGCCATAACCGGTAGGCTGTCTATCGACGTCAGCAAAAAACTCAAAGTCGACATCATAGATAGACTCACCGTCTTTGTAGCGGTCAATTAAATATATCAAAGAGCCACCGATGCCTTTTATCGCAGGCAAGCGCAGCTCCATCACGCCTGTTGGCACCTCGACAGGCTGCGCGCCCATCTCAATGGCACGCTCATAGGCGTTTTTGGCATCTTTCACCCGAAATCCCATACTACATGCCCCTGCGCCATGCTCTTCTACAAAATAGCTGGCGTGGCTTTTTGGTTCACGGTTTAAGATAAGATTGATATCGCCTTGACGATAAAGCGCCACGTCCTTTGAGCGGTGGTTGGCGATGTGGCTAAAGCCTAGCTGCTTAAACAATGCATCGACGGCGTGTGGCTCAGGTGAAGCAAACTCTACAAAATCAAATCCGTTTAGTCCCATTGGGTTTTCAAATAAATCTGCCATGGTCATCATCCTTAATATCAATTACTGCTAAAAATAATTAGTGCTAAAAATTGGTACTGTCAATCCGTATCAAACCTTAAATCAGCGTAAAAATTTGTCTATATCAATAATGCTTATTGACGATGCATTTATATTAGATTAGCTTTATTTATAAGACTAATTGTTTTTTATGATTTATTTATCAGGTTTACTTATGAATATCAGTATTCGCCAATTGACCGCTTTTATCAGTGTCGCTGACAATGGCAGCTTTACCCGTGCCAGCGACCAGATGCATCTGACCCAATCTGCCGTGAGTGGTTTGATCAAAGAATTAGAATCCAGCCTCGGTATCGTGTTGTTTGACCGCACCACCCGCCAGCTGTCGTTGTCCGCTGTAGGTCGCCATCTGCTGCCACAAGCGCGGCGGGTACTAAATGAGATGCATCTTTTTGAAAACGAAGCCAGTAGTTTGACCAGCTTGGCGCAAGGCCAAGTCAGACTGGCGGTGTCGCAGTTTGCAGCCTCCTCTATGCCTGCTGTCATCGCTCAGTTTTCCCAAACCTATCCTGATATCAGCGTGTCGTTATTAGATTGCTCGGCCGAGAATGTCCTACAGCACATCCAAAATATCGAAGTAGACTTAGGCGTCGGTACCGAGCTTGGATTTATGGAGATGGATGATGACATCAGCACCGACTTACTGTACGAATTGCCGTTTTGTGTGGTGATGCCAGAGCAGCATGTGTTGGCACAAAAAAGTGAGATCGTCTGGCAAGACTTGCTAGAGACGCCGCTCATTACCTTGCAAGGGCCATTTATTGAGCAAGTCACCACCGAGCTTGATGAAGCGGTCGCCGCCCATATTCAGCAAGCGCGCTACAAGGTCAATTTTATGTCGACAGCGCTGGAGATGACGCGTCAAGGGTTTGGTATCACGTTGTGCCTACCCTATATGCCAGAGGTGATCGACTGGGTCAGCGCCAATGGCTTACAGATGCGGCCACTTGCTCATCCAGTCAAGACAAGGCGGTTTTTTATCTATCAACGCTCATCACGAGCGCTAGCGCCTGCAACGGTTGCCTTTAAGCAGTTTTTGCAAACGTATTTTGCGCAGCACTTCACCGATCTGCATGGCTAATAGTGCCCCTAAAAGTAAGCGATGATGGGCATAAAACCCTTGCAATACCTCTGATGATAACTTAGCATAAGACATAAATTATACTATCAGTAATAAATTACGTATTGCGTAATAAACCTTATATTTCTTATTCACTCACTTTTTATCACCTAACTTTATCCTTTATTTTTTTAGCAAGGAGCATCTTATGTCAACGATTGACAAAAACTTGACTTCGTTCATCGAGGTTGCCGCCGACTCTGATTTTTCTATTCACAATCTGCCTTATGGTATTTTTAGCGATACCAAGACCCAAGCAAAGGCAGACAATCGCCGTGCTGGCGTGGCAGTCGGTGAATACGTACTGGATTTGTCTGTGCTTGAGTCAGCAGGTCTTTTAGATTTAGCAGGCGGGCCATATTTTAACCAGCCAACCCTAAACGCTTTTATTGACTCAGGCCGAGATAATTGGCAAAAGGCGCGTGCGACAATTCAAACGCTACTATCTGACGCAGACAGTACCCTACGTGACGACACCGAGCTACAAAAAAAGGCGCTGTTTAAGCAAGCGGATGTCACCATGCATCTGCCCGTTCACGTGCCGGGCTTTACCGACTTTTACTCGTCTAAAGAGCACGCAACCAACGTCGGTACGATGTTTCGTGATCCAAACAACGCGCTGCTACCCAACTGGACAGAGATGCCAGTCGGTTACAATGGCCGCGCCAGCACGGTCGTCGTCAGTGGCACCGATATCGTGCGTCCCTCTGGGCAGCTAAAACCAAATGCGGATGAGCGCCCTATCTTCTCACCTTGTAAGCGCTTAGATTTTGAGCTAGAGACTGCGTTTGTCGTTGGCAAAGGCAACCAGCTTGGTCAACCTATCGCCGTCGATGAAGCATTTGAGCATATTTTTGGCATGGTGTTGCTCAATGACTGGTCAGCGCGCGATATCCAAAAATGGGAATACGTGCCTTTAGGCCCATTCAATGCCAAAACCTTTGCTTCTGAGGTCTCGCCTTGGATTGTCACCATGGAGGCGCTCGCCCCCTTTAAGACCTCATGTCCTACCCAAGAGCCAAAACCGCTGGCGTATCTAAACGAGACCGCCACTGATACCAGCTTTGATATCAATCTATCGGTCGAGCTGCTGCCCGAAAATGCCGAGAGCGCTACTGTCGTTTGTGAGACAAACTTTAAGTATATGTATTGGTCGATGGCGCAGCAGTTGACGCACCACACCATCACCGGCTGTAAGGTAGAAGTCGGCGATATGATGGGCTCGGGGACGATCTCGGGGCCGACACCTGACGCTTATGGTTCGATGCTCGAGATCGCTTGGAACGCGACCAAGCCTGTGACGCTGGCCGGCGGTGAGACGCGCAGCTTTATCGAAGATGGTGATACCGTCATTATGAAAGGCTATAGCGAAAAAGACGGCGTTCGAGTCGGTTTTGGCGAAGTACGCGGTAAAGTCTTGCCTGCCCTGAGCTTTGATTTTGACCACTGATACTGGCTATCACATGGGCGTGCAATGCTAAACAGTTCATCACGCTGCCAGAACCTTAGTAGAGCATACGTCCGATCTGATCAGACCGTTGCTCGAACCATACTGGCAGTATGACGCAGGTCACGCCTTATCAAAAGGATATTGATATGAGCTTTACAATTGAAAAAATCCATCACGTGGCTTATCGCTGCAAGGATGCCAAAGAAACTGTCGAATGGTACAAAAAACATCTAAACATGGATTTTATCTTGGCATTTGCCGAAGATCATGTACCCTCAACCAAGGCCTTCGACCCTTATATGCATGTGTTTTTGGACGCAGGACACGGCAATGTCTTGGCATTTTTTGAAGTACCAAATCAGCCTGAAATGGGCTTTGACCCCAATACGCCAAGCTGGGTGCAGCATTTGGCGCTGAAGGTAAAAGATCGCGATGCCCTGATGCTGGCAAAAACGCATTTAGAAGACAATGGTATCGAGGTGGTCGGTGTGACCAATCACGGTATCTTTCACTCGATTTATTTCTTTGATCCAAACGGCCACCGCTTGGAGCTGACCTATGACGATGTCACGTCAGAAGAAAAAGTATCGATGATTACCGAAGCGATGAAGCAAGAGATGCTCGATGAGTGGTCACGTACCAAACGCGCACCCGTCCATACGCAGTTTTTGCACAACGAAGAGTTAGAAGAAGTAAAGCAACAGCTCCCTATGGGCGAATAAATAGTCGGTGCAGGACTTGAGTATCGAAAAATAGTGTTAAGGAAAAACAACGTTAAAAAAATACCGTTACATCACATCATAACGCTGCGCAATTGACCGTATCTGCGCGACCAAATCATGTTGCTTATGTACAGGCAGTTGCTCATTGGTCCCGATGACCGTGATGGCATACTCTAAGCCGATAGGTGCGTGTTTCGCGGTACTGTGGTCGTCTATATGACTTGCCTGTGATGATATCAAAGCAGGCATACTAATGGCGTTGATACCTTTGAGCATATCGCCTGTCACCATGGCATAGCCTTGGGTACGGATATTGGCGCATCGTTTGCTAAACATCTGACGTTTTTTTGCCATGTCATCACAGGTCTCATGATCACGCCATTCTGCCGTCAACAATGGCCAAATAACCGCGTCTGACTGATAGCTGGCAAACAGCTGCCCTGTCGCCGATGTGCTAAGCGGCATCCGTGAGCCCACACGCGTGATGATACTGATGGCGCTATCAGGCTCGACCGACTGGATAATAATAGGCCCTTCGGTAAACCATTTGGCAATCTGTACCCCGCAGTGCAAGGTGTCTTTGATATCATGGGCGATAAGCGTCAGGCGCTCTAGAAGGTTGTTTGGACGGTGGGCGCGGTGGCTTAGCGCGTCGACTCTGTGCCCAAGTCCGTAACGCCCGTCTGCCAATTGCTGTGCATAGTCTTTTCGAATGAGACTGACCAAATAGCGATGACACTTGGCAGGATGCATTTGCAGCGCTTGAGCAATGTCTTTTAACATCATAGGCTCGCGGCGCTCGATAAGGATATCTAAGACGGACAACCCTGTCTCCAAAGACTGGACGCCATTTTTTTGAGTGGTCGTCGCGCTGTCTATAGGGCTTTTGGCTGCTGGCATAATGAACTCGCTAAAAGGCTACTTTGTGTAGGCTTAGGCCGTGGAATGAGAAGTACAATTTTATAACACTTACGCCTGATTGTATGCATGTGCAGTTGGAGAGCATGCATATCTTATGCAACGATAATGACGGGACAAGCTATGGTGGCAACGGGGCGTTTGACTCACAACATAACATAATAAAAGGAAGATACCATGATGAAACTTTACGGTTATTTTCGTAGCGGCACATCTTACCGTACGCGTATCGCAATGAATCTAAAAGGTCTAGAGTACGATTATCTGGCAGTCAATCTGGCCCAAGACGAGCAACTCGCTGAGACTTTCAAAACCCTAAACCCACAAGGATTGGTGCCTGTTTTACAAGCTGATGATGTATTACTCTATCAAAGCCCTGCCATATTAGAGTGGCTAGAAGAGGTCTATCCTGTGCCGCCTTTATTGCCCAGCGACGCCGCTGGCCGTATGCAAGTACGAGCGCTGAGTGCGATGATTGGCTGCGACATACACCCTATTAATAACCGCCGTATTTTACAATACTTACGCCACGAGCTGTCTGTAGATGAAGCGCAGGTCATAACGTGGTGCAACCGCTGGATCAGCGAAGGCTTTGCCGCTTTAGAAAAACGCTTGGCAGCTGACCATACTCGCGGTAAGTTTTGTTACGGTGACACGCCAACCTTTGCAGATTGCTATTTGATACCACAGGTGTCGTCTGCGCGCCGGTTTGAGGTGGACCTCACGCCCTATCCAACCATCGTCGCCATTGATGCTCACTGCCGCACATTAAAAGCCTTTATAGATGCCGAACCGATGCAGCAGCCTGATGCACCACAAGCGATCTAGCTGGCCCAGTGCCATCACCAGTGCCCTATTAAGTGCGATAGTTAGGTCAATATAAAAAGGATACAGCGAGACTGGGATAAATTTTTTGCCGCTTTTGTCGGCGTAGGTACAGCACGCAAGAAAAACTGGTACCAGTCTCGCGAGCTTATGCAGGGCATTCCCACCATCAATTTTTTATCAGTATATAGTTAATCCACTTCAAAATAGGTAGAGCACATAAAAAATAATTTGATACATTTAAATTTGAGCAATCGCTCAATAACCAGTACAATACTATTAATCAAGCCTATCACGCTACTGTAAATCAACATGTGCCAAATACGTATTTACCAGCCATAGGTAGCTGCCATTGCTCTACTATCTTACTGGATACGTCATGATGAAAAAAATAGTACTGATACTGCTTATCATAATATTAGCGGCAAGCTTTTTTTATTTTGATCTAAATCAATTATTGACGCTTGATGGCTTAAAAGGGTCGATGGCGCAATTTAATGACTACAAAGCGCAATCGCCGCTACTTGTTATCGGTGGGTTCTTTTTACTTTATGTCGTCGTCACCGCCTTATCCTTACCTGGTGCAGCTATTTTGACCTTAGCAGCTGGGGCTTTATTTGGCTTATGGCAAGGGTTACTCATTGTCTCTTTTGCCTCCAGCATTGGCGCAACCTTAGCGTTTTTGGCTTCACGTTATCTGCTGCGTGATACGATTAAGCAGCGCTTTCCTGAGCGCTTAGCAGCCATTGACGCTGGCGTGGAAAAAGAAGGCGGGTTTTATTTATTTACCTTGCGCTTAGTACCGATATTTCCGTTCTTTTTGATTAATTTACTCATGGGCGTCACCGCGATTAAAGCGAGGACATTCTACTGGGTTAGCCAGATTGGTATGCTTGCAGGTACTTTTGTATTCGTTAATGCCGGTACGCAACTGGCGCAAATTGATAGTTTGTCAGGGATTTTATCGTTTCATTTAATTGTCTCATTTGCGTTGTTAGGTTTCTTCCCACTCATCGCAAAAGGGCTATTAAATATGCTAAAAAAACGCCGCGTCTACAAAAACTACAACAAACCTAAAAAATTCGACCGTAATATGATTGTGATTGGCGCTGGTGCTGGCGGACTGGTCACCAGCTATATCGCGGCGACCGTCCGAGCAAAAGTGACATTAATCGAAGCAGGTGAGATGGGCGGCGACTGTTTAAACTATGGCTGTGTACCGAGTAAAGCCCTGATTAAAAGCGCGAAAGTCGCCGAACAAATGCGCCATGCTGAGCGTTATGGTTTGGATAATACGCCACCAGAGTTCTCATTCAAAAACGTCATGAGCCGTATCCATCAAGTCATCGCTGATATCGCGCCAAACGACAGCGTCGAGCGCTATACGGACTTGGGCGTCGAAGTGTTAAAAGGCTACGCTAAATTTATCGACCCATGGACGGTAGAGATTGCGCTAAACGATGGCGGCACGCAGCGACTAACCGCACGCTCCATCGTTATCGCGACTGGCGCGCGTCCATTTGTACCAGACTTGCCAGGTTTGGAAGAAACTGGCTATGTGACCAGCGACACCATATGGAACAAGTTTACTGAGCTTGATGACGCACCAAAAAAGTTGGTCGTCCTTGGCGGCGGGCCAATCGGCTCTGAGCTGGCGCAAGCTTTTGCACGCTTAGGCTCCAATGTGACCCAGATTGAGAGAGGTGCGCGTCTGATGAAAAAAGAAGACGTGGAAGTCTCAGAATTTGCGCAAAAAGCACTCACTGAGAGTGGCGTAAACGTCTTAACCTCGCATCAAGCGATACGCTGTGAGATACAGGACGACAAAAAATATATTGTGGTGAAAAACAATGAGGCAGAAATTGATATTGAATATGACGAGTTAATTTGCGCGGTTGGGCGTCGGGCGCGCTTAGAGGGTTATGGTCTTGAGGCTTTGGGAATAGAAACTGAGCGTACCATCGAGACCGATGACTATCTAGAAACCCTCTACCCCAATATTTACGCGGCTGGTGATGTCGTCGGCCCTTATCAATTTACTCATGTGGCCTCCCATCAAGCATGGTACGCAGCGGTAAATGGTTTGTTTGGACATCTAAAGAAGTTTAAAGTAGATTATCGCGTGATTCCGTGGACGACTTTTATTGATCCAGAAGTCGCACGCGTGGGCTTAAATGAGCAAGAAGCTATTGAAAAAGGTATCGACTTTGAGATTACCCGCTACGACTTTAAAGACTTAGATCGGGCGGTGACGGAGAGCGCCAACGATGGCTTTATCAAAGTGATTACGCCTAAAGGCAAAGATAAAATACTCGGCGTGACCATCGTCGCTGAGCATGCTGGAGATATCATGCCGGAATTTATACTGGCTATGAAGCACGGTTTAGGTCTGAATAAAATACTCGGCACCATTCATATGTACCCGACATGGGCGGAGGGTAATAAATATGCGGCTGGTGAATGGAAGCGCAATCATGCGCCTGAAACGGTATTAAACTTACTTGAGAAATATCATACATGGCGTCGAGGGTGATTAGCTTTCCAGTGAAACTCAATGCTGTTGGGATAAATTTTTTGAAGCCTCTGGAGTGATGAAGTCACACAGCAAGCGAAGAAAATTTGCACCAACAGCACACTTCAGAACCTATAACTGAATGACATTTAATACAGGTTATAACGAGAACATAAATGTACGTTATTAAATCTTTATCAGCCTTGGCAATATTAAAAAACTTAAGTCGCTATAGCGCCTATGCTATAGTGCTTAGCGTTTATGCAGTTATTTCTTCAAGCATCTCTGCCAACACAGCCTCCTCTACTACTGCCGTAAGTAATGAAGTATCCTCGTATTGGCAGCAGATAGAATCCCAAGGTAAAAACCAAGACGTTTACTTCTATGCATGGGGCGGTGACCCGCAAATAAATGCCTATCTACAGTGGGCCGCCAAGCAAGTCGATGATAAATATAATATCAACCTAGTCCATGTCAAATTGAGCGATACCAGTGAAGCTGTCAGCCGTGTACTCGCGGAAAAATCAGCCGATAATAATGATAAAGGCAGCGTTGACCTCATCTGGATAAATGGCGCAAACTTTGCCACCATGAGTGAGAACTCATTATTGCTGAAACAATGGGCAAACAAACTGCCTAACTTTGCCTTGACCGATCCCGAGAATAATCCTGCCGTTAACTTTGATTTTGGTTTGCCAACCAATGGCATGGAAGCACCATGGGGGCAGGCCTCGCTGACCTTTTATTACGACAGCTTATCAACTGACAAGCCACCAACCACTTTAAATGAGCTGGTCAATTGGACGGCGCAAAACCCCGGGCGTTTCAGCTACCCAAAGCCACCTGACTTTTTAGGCATGAGCTTTTTGAAATATGCATTAGTCATGCTGCACGAACAGCACGATGCGAGCACAGGTGAAAACACCAAAGCACAGCTCAACCTGCCAGCCACTGAGCAAAATACAGAGTTAGTGTTAGACCCGCTATGGACGTTTCTCGATGATTTGCATCCTACTCTTTGGCGTAAGGGTGAGCAATTTGTACAGACGGGCGCGCATATGCGGCGCTTGGTCGATGATACTGAGCTGAGCTTAGCCTTTACTTTTTCTGCGCCAGAAGTGCCAGCGGCGGTGCAGCGTTATGATTTACCCCAGAGCATTCGTAGCTATGCCATGAGCGATGGCAGCTTGAGTAACACTCATTTTGTGGCGATTCCTTATAATGCCAGTCATCCGCAAGCCGCGCAGCTGGTGGCAAACTTTTTGATGAGTCCAGAAGCGCAGGCCAAAAAGCAAACGCCTGCTGTATGGGGTGATAAAACCGTACTCGTCCAATCGACGCTCGACCCTAAGCAACAAGCGCTATTCAAGACTAACAAAACCCATCCGAGCGCTCTACCGGTTAACGCAATAAAACGTACCGTGAATGAACCACATCCGAGCTGGGTTGATGCCATTATGCAAGGCTGGCAGGCGCGTTATGGGGTCAGCCCATGAGTAACGATTCTAATAATAAAACGGCTGATACAAATACGAAAACGAAAGCGCCTTACCAGACAGACTTATCTACGCGCATCTTTACGGGCGTTGTATCCTTGAGTCCGAAATTTTTACTGCTACTGTTGATATTACCGGTACTCGGTGGTTTACTCAGCGTGCTGTTACCTGCCTTTAGCTGGGTACCTGCACTTGAAAAAACGACCGTTAGCCTACAAGGCTTTCATGATCTTTGGCAGACGCCGGGTCTTAGACAAATGGTAGCGCTTAGCATCGCTACTGGATTAATCAGCACGCTACTCGCTTTTGTCATGACCTTAATGATATTGGCGGCTTTTTTTAATAGCATTTGGTTGACCTGTATTGAGCGTTTACTGAGTCCAATCTTGGTCATTCCTCATGCAGCGGCAGCCATCGCGGTTGGTTTTTTAATTGCGCCTTCTGGTATGTTTTCGCGCCTCATTTCACCGTGGCTAAGTGGCTGGGAGTTGGCGCCAGGCGGTATGTTTCCACATGACCCCTATGGCATCAGCATCATTTTGGGTTTAACCTTAAAAGAGCTGCCGTTTTTATTACTCATGGCATTAGGCGCTTTGGCACAACCAGAGCTGGGTAAAAAGCTGCGTCAACAATATAAAGTTGCGCTAAATCTCGGCTATTATCCCATCACTGCCTTTTTTAAAGCCGTCCTTCCTGTTCTTTATCCTTTGCTGCGTTTGCCTATCTTAGCCGTGCTGGCCTATGCCAGTGCCAGTGTCGAGATGCCATTGATACTCGGTCCAAACACGCCGCCGACGCTGGCGGTTACTATCATGCAATGGTTTAACGATGTGGATTTAAACCTACGTATAAAAGCCTCGGCAGGCGCGTTATTACAGCTGGCGTTGACGGGCGGCTTAATCGCCTTGTGGCTTGGTAGCGAAAAAGCTTGCTTTAATGGCACATTGATAAATGGCAAGCGCCACTATGCTGATGCACTATGGCAAAAAATCACCGCTGCCCTTACCACTGTAGTGATTGGCTTTATTTTGCTGGCGCTCATTGGACTGGTGTTGTGGTCAGTGGCTGGTTTTTGGCGTTTCCCAGCTGCATTGCCAGAGCAGCTTGTGTTGTTACATTTTCAAAGCGCCTTTACGCAAATGGGTACGCCATTATTTAATACTCTTGCTATCGGTATCGTAAGCACCGTATTTGCCATTGTGCTGACTTTATTATGTCTAGAAGCTGAGCAATTAAGTCAAAAACCACTTTCAACATTGACCAGTTTTATTATTTATCTGCCGTTGTTAGTGCCCAGTATTGCCTTTTTATTTGGTTTAGTTTGGTTACAGCAACTGGTGAATAACCAAACGGCGTTTTTTAATGTGGCGTTTACCCATCTGCTCTTTGTGCTGCCTTATGTGTTTTTATCGCTTGCCAGTAGTTACAGGCGTCTAGACCCGCGTTTTGCTCATGTAGCCGCGAGCCTTGGTGCAACTCCTGCCAAAGTATTTTTTCAGGTGAAATTGCCTCAGCTGTTTGCGCCGATTTTGATTGCTATTGCCCTTGGTTTAGCCATTAGCTTTGGTCAATACTTGCCGACGCTACTCGCAGGCGGCGGACGTATCGCCACCATTACCACCGAAGCGGTGACCCTCGCCAATGGTGCCAGTAGGCGCACCAGTGCGGTATACGCCATCATCCAAATGGCGCTACCGTTAATTGGCTTTATATTGGCGTGGGTATTGCCGAAGTATTTTTTTAAAAGTGGTGGTCGTTAGAAGTCCAGATATTAATCCAGACGTTAAAATTCAATCGTTAAAAACGCAAAAAAGGGTTCTTGATGCAATCATCGTTACAGATAAAAGACTTACAGTTATATCGACAAGGCGAGCTATTACTTAGCCTAGATGAGCAGATTGTTGGTGGTGAGATACTGACCGTCATGGGACCCTCTGGCAGTGGTAAATCAAGCTTGTTAAATTGGCTAACAGGTACTTTGCCAAATGGTTTTACCGCTACTGGTGAGGTCTGGTTAAATGATAAAAATGTAAGCCATCTGCCGACGCACCTGCGCCATATTGGGGTACTGTATCAAGATGCCCTACTGTTCTCACATTTATCGGTAGCGGGCAACATTGCTTTTGCGATGCCTAAAGCCAATAAAAACAGCAATAAAAAACAGCGCCGTGAAAAAATAGAACAGGCGCTGGCACAAGTAGGTTTAGCAGGCATGGGAGATCGTCATCCTGATAATTTATCGGGCGGGCAACAAGCACGAGTGGCGCTACTTAGAACGCTATTGAGCGAGCCAAAAGCGATACTGCTAGACGAGCCGTTTAGTAAGCTCGATACCCAGCTACGAGTAGATACGCGCCAATTGGTATTTGAGCAAATCCGCACCCATAAACTCCCCGCTATCATGGTCACGCATGACCATAGCGATGCCGAGGCTGCAAAGGGTAAAGTGATTCATTTAGACCTATAACTTTAGGCCTATGCTTTTAGATTCGAAACTTAGACATCAAAACAAAATATCGCTGATTCACTTTAAAACCGGTACTTCATTCCAGTAGCATGCAGATATTAGCGTATCGATTTTATTTAGAATTTACCATACAAAAGGCACGCACATGCTAGACAAATTTCTCACGCCCATGATTAAGCCAATGCTCACCCCTGTGGTCGTTGTATTGCATAAACGCGGTATTACAGCTGACCAACTCACGTTAGCAGGCTTTTTAATCGGCATATTAGCGTTACCACTGCTGGCGTTTGAGCTGTGGTATGGCGCACTGGCAGCCATTGCATTGAATCGCATTTTTGATGGTCTTGATGGCGCGCTTGCTCGTCATGCCAATCAAAGCTCAAGCGCAGGCGGTTACTTAGATATTACGCTTGATTTTCTCTTTTATGCAGCAGTTCCGCTTGGGTTTATCTTGGCCAATCCTGAACAAAACGCCATTGCAGGTGCATTGTTACTCGCCGTATTTATCGGCACAGGCTCTAGCTTTTTAGCCTTTGCGATTGCCGCAGAAAAGTTTAAACTGGATAGACCACAGTTCAAATATAAAAGCTTTTATTATTTAAACGGCTTGACGGAAGGCACCGAAACCATCGCGCTGTTTATCGCTTTTTGCATCTGGCCGCAGCACTTTGTATTACTCGCTAGCATCTTTGCAACGGCCTGCGCGATTACGATTTTTACCCGTATTTATGGTGGTTATCATACCCTTAAACAGCTAGAGGCGAATGTTAGCAGCTCAGCTGGTTTAAACCCTCAAGAGGTAAGCAATGACTAACGAAGTATGGTGGCGGCTTGGATTCTTTTTGAGCATTTTAGTGATTATGATGCTGATTGAATGGCGCATGCCTGCCCGCACCGCGCCCATCAAAAACCGTAAACGCTGGTTTGCTAACTTTGGTTTGGTGTTTGCGTCATCTGTTATTGCTCGCCTAGCAGTGCCTGTGGGTCTAACGGCTGTGGCACTTTATAATCAGCAGCATGGAATTGGTCTATTCAATATAATTGATTTGCCAAGCTTCCTAGTCATCGTATTAAGCTTAATATTGCTCGACATTATTATTTACTGGCAGCACCGATTATTCCATCGCGTACCTATTCTTTGGCGTTTGCATAAAGTCCATCATGCTGATGCGCATATCGACGCTAGCACAGGCTTAAGGTTTCATCCCATTGAGATTGTCTTAAGCATTTTAGTGAAGCTCGTTGCCGTCAGCTTATTGGGCGTTCCTGCCATTGCAGTGCTGATATTTGAGATTGCGCTAAATGGCTTGGCAATGTTTAATCATGCCAATATTCGTCTGCCACCTGCCATTGAAAAACCTGCACGCCTCGTACTGATGACGCAGATCTTGCACCGTATTCATCATAGCCAACGTGGCAGTGAGACCAATTCAAACTATGGTTTTAGCGTCATTTGGTGGGATTGGATTTTTGGTAGTTATAAGGGTCAAGCGCATAAGTCTGATAACGAGCTCGATATTGGGCTAAAAGAGTATCCATCAGCCAAGCAAAATGCCTCACTATGGGGATTATTGGTTATGCCGTTTAAGTCCAATCTATCTAAGCGAAAAACCCAGCCCTGAACCCAGCCCTAAACCCAGTCCTGCTGTCACCGCGCCTATCAAGCCTATTCAGGCATATAATTTACTGAAATATACCTACATTTATCTCGCTTTTAAAAAAGATACACCTTAACTTCGCAAAGAGAACAAACGAATTGAGCAATCATTCAAAATATATTTGAATGATTGCTCAAAATCATCTATAGTACCTACCGTCGCGTTGCCTAAACAGAGATTATCGATAAATTTGAGCGTTTGCTCAAATAACTATGGCACGCCGACAAAGCCATAGCAATGACGTATTTAGATGCTTATTCATGAGCGCTGAGACCTACTCTCGCCCAGTGTTTTTTGGCCACCGCGACGTCATCCCCCCGTTAATAAAAAAGCACCATAAGGACTTTACATGACTGACTTTATCCTACACGACATCAACTCTGCTCCAGAAAAAAGCAAGCCATTACTTGAAGCTTCTATTAAAGCCTTAGGAAAAGCACCAAATATCCACGCGGTGATGGCGGAAGCGCCTGGACTGCTAGAAGGCTACCAACGCCTGCATCAGCTATTTTTAGACAGCAGTTTTGATGCTGAAGAAATCACCGTCGTTTGGCAAACCATCAACGTCGAGCACGAGTGTCATTACTGCGTTCCTGCTCATACCGCCATTGCCAAAAGCATGAAAGTCGATGATGCAATCACGGATGCTCTGCGGAACGAGACGCCACTACCGACCAAAAAGCTAGAAGCATTACGCGACTTTACATTGTCGGTCGTGCGCGATCGTGGTCTTGTGGATGATGACGCCGTACAGGCATTTTTGGACGCAGGCTTTACCAAACGTCAGATTTTAGAAGTGGTGCTGGCAGCGGCGCAAAAAGTCATGAGTAACTATACCAACCATCTGGCCAATACACCAACCGACAGAATTTTTAAAAAGTATGAATGGCATAGAGTCAGTAAGTAAGTATAGGACGTGTCCTCATTTTAAAAATAAATCGACGACACAGTGATAATCTGAGATTTGGGCTGTACGTCAAGCGTTTTGGCGTTAGCGCGAAGGCTGTAAGATAGCTATCTTACAGCCTTTTTACTATAGTCGATACACTCTACAAAGAACATAGCGCTACTGGGATGCTGTTTTTAAACGTAGGTTGCGCAGCCTCTGGGAGCGCAGCACGCAAGTAAAATTTATACCAGTAGCGCGTTTAAGTTTATATAACAGTTTTATTTTCAATTGACTAGGGCGTGTTGAACATTCAAATATTAGGACTGCTGATAGATAAAATCGCACCAAACTAGGCGTAAACCGACGATAATGTCGAGGCCTTAGCTAGGTTTACAACACCGTTTGGGGTGATTTTAGCATCAGCCCTTCGGGGCGGGGCTCTTTTTTGCCAATACATGGCGAAATTGTCTATCCTAGAATGACTAGGCTTCGAAAATTTCACTGCGTATTGTCTGAAAAATAGCCGCCGCCAGTGCC
>NZ_JAGBKN010000025.1:0-34185 GCF_017498075.1 Psychrobacter halodurans | reverse complement strand
TTACCGTGGTCAACGTGTCCGATGGTGCCGACGTTGACGTGTGGCTTGTTGCGTTCAAACTTGGCCTTTGCCATGGGTAATTCCTCTTTTTTTGGTGAATCTTTATCAATAAAAGATCAGTGAATAGCTGTTTGACGGCTTTTGATGCATATTCAACCATCAAACCGTTGACGCTATGGCTTAACTACCAAAACGACCTTGCTTAACGTGTTATCGCAAACACAAGACTTTTCATTTGCTTATAAACAAGGTACGTTTCAATGCTTTATTCAAACTTACTTTTGATCACGCTTATATGCTTGACTATTATACTTGCTTTTTGCGCGATTGCCCATCTTCCACGGTATCGCGATATGGCGGTTAGGTTACGATATCTTACGAGTCCCTAACCAATCTGCCAGCTGAAGTTTTACTGCTTTGTTAACCAATTGACAGCACTAAAAGGCAACACCTCAGTGTCACCTTTAAATTATAATCTGCCACACTAATTTTATAGTTTTCAATATTCTATAATTTCGATATCGACGTAAAGCTGTGTATTAAAGCTCAAAGCAAACACAAAAGGCTAAAACAATAAATGGAGCTCATATCGAGAATTGAACTCGAGACCTCTCCCTTACCAAGGGAGTGCTCTACCGCTGAGCTATATGAGCATATTTTTAATAACTACAGCAGAAATCTGTAGATTTACTAAAAAAAATATCACGATGCAGCGATAATAGCTGACTGTCGTGATGTATTATTGATAGTCTTTGCGATGGTGTATAAATGGAGCGGGTGGCGGGAATCGAACCCGCGTCATTAGCTTGGAAGGCTAAGGTGTTACCATTATACCACACCCGCAATTACTCTTGTTTTGGCTGACTCTAATAGAGAGTCTATCATAATAAGAGCTTGCTTGGCGCTATGACAAACTTAAAATATGGTGGTGGGAGAAGGATTCGAACCTTCGAAGCTTTCGCGACAGATTTACAGTCTGTTGGGTTTGACCGCTCCCCAATCCCACCTTAGGGTGCTTTGAACAAAAATGACTTTAAAACAAGGCAATTTTATAAAAAGCGACTTTGAAAGAGATGGTGCCGACTGCCGGGATCGAACTGGCGACCTACTGATTACAAGTCAGTTGCTCTACCAACTGAGCTAAGTCGGCTTGTTCTCTCAAAGTGGTGGCTATTCTATCAAATATTTTGAGAGACGCAAGTCCTTTTTTATTTTTTTTGCGATTAATTTCACATTAATTGTCAAGCGGTTGATTATGTTACTGTTTTTTTTGGCCATAAAGCCGCTTTTATCGCAGTCATAGCATTTGTGCTTGTTTTACCGTTCGCTGCAAGCCTAGCCGTTAGCGAATACGTAATCCATTACAGGCCATTTTCACGGCTTTTATCAGTATTTGGGCTTTTTGGTTGGTCTCCTCCCACATCGCGTCTGCAGTAGCACCGTCATTTACATTTGCGCCTACTTGGATATGTATCTTGCCGCGGCGCATCACTGCTGTGCGCACCGCTATCGCGGTGTCCATATTGCCATGCCAGCCCAAATAACCAACGCAGCCGCCAAAGACGCTACGACGCACCAGCTCAATTTCAGCGAGGATTTGCATCGCGCGGATTTTGGGTGCACCTGACAGTGAGCCTGCAGGAAAAGTGGCACACAGTACATCGAGCGCATCTTTGTCAGCAGCTATCGCGCCTTCAACATGAGAGGCCATCTGCATCACTTGCGAATAACGCTCGACAGCCATTTTTTGGCTGACCTCAACGCTGCCATCTTCACAGACGCGGCTAAGCTCATCACGTGCTAAGTCAACGAGCTTGCAGTGCTCGGCGACCGCTTGCTGGTCAGCGAGCAGCGCCGCCTCAAGTGCTAAATCGTTGGCGGCATCTTGGCCACGTTTGCGCGTGCCAGCCAGCGGACGCACGCTGATACGGCCATTCTCTACGCGAGATAGCATCTCAGGAGAGGCGCCGATGATATCAAAACGTTTGTGATCATCTAACGTGTAGCCATGCACTAAAAACAAATACGGCGATGGGTTTAAAAATCGCAGCGCACGATACACTGCCAGCGAGTTGCCTTTATAATCCGCGGTCAGGCGCTGGGCTGGTACCACTTGCTGCACATCCCCTGCCATAATGTAGTCTTTAATTTTATTGACATCCGCACTGTATTTATCCATGCCAGTATGCGATTTGAACTTAGGTGTGGGCATGATAGGGGCGTACAAGCTTGGCATCTCTGTCAGCTTGTCTTCTATTTTTTCTAGCTCGCGAATGGCATGGCTATAGCCGTCATCGCTTCTGCAGTCAGCATAGACGATGATAGATAGGGTGTTTTCTAGCCTATCAAAGACTATCACATTCATCGATAGCATGAGCCACATATCAGGCATGGTCATTGGGTTGGGCGCTTCACACTCCCCCATACTCGGCTCGATCACCCGTACCATATCGTAGCCGAAGTACCCAACCAGACCACCGCTAAAGCTCGGCAGGGCCGGCATGTCTGTTGAAGTTGGCATTTGATACTCTGCCATCAGGGTACGAATATACTCAAATGGTTGGTCTATCATCTCCACGTCGATATGATCATTTTTTTTGACCGTCATCACCCCATCTATATATTGCACGATCAGATCACCACCCAGACCAATCATCGAATACCGTGCCCAACGCTCACCGCCTGCCACCGACTCAAACAAGTAGGCCGAACCGCTCAAATCACGTACTTTGGAAAACACCGAGACTGGCGTTTGGGCATCCATCAAGCGTTTTTTGATCAGTGGCGCATGGCTAAAACCACGGTCTTGAAAAGCTTGATATTCTTCAAAGGTCATCATAATGAAACTCTCTTAGCAAACGATTGGCAAAAGATAAGCACAGTAAAAAACGATAGTCACAATACAAATGCAAGATAGCGTCAACACTCTACTGAATGTTGACGCTATAAAAATGGCAGATTGGTGGCTTATTTTATTATCAGTGGCGTAGTAAGGATAACTGGTAGCCGCTAATTATATCAAAGCTCGCTGGGGTTATAGCGGCCCAAACGGACTGGCCAGTACTATATCAAAATTAAGCACCATTAAAGTTAAGCACCGCCCATATTAAACAACCATAACGCCAACCCGATAATCAAAATTGCGATAAACACCCATACAAACCAGCCGCCGCTGGGCTTTTTCTCTACTTGGCCGGCATTGGCAGGATTATTGATGGCTTGCTCCATGGCATTATTGCCTTCGGTACCAAGGTCGCGCTCCTGACCGAGATTGGCAGTCCCAGAAAACTGAGCGGTCGCCGCTTGCTTGGCGCGCAGTACCTCAGGATCCGCTTCTTCTTGTAGCGCAGTTTTGGTGGTTTTGTCATGCTCGTCAAGCAATGCTTCATCGGCGGTCTTATCTGCTGTAGTGGACGCTTTATGAGCCACTGGCTGTTCTGTGACAGGCTCTATAGCAGGCTCTGTGATGGCCTCTTCTTTGATATCCGTAGGTGCAGACTGCGTCACCGGTGTGTCGTTGACCGGCTCTGTCTGCTCAGCCGCCGATAACACCTCATCGATACCCGTTTCTTTGATGACGGGCGCTGCTGGGGTGCTCGCTGCGGCCATTTTGTCAGTTGATGCTGCTTGCTCTATCGTCTGAGCGGTCTCTTGCGTTCGTACAGGTGCACTGACCTGAAAGCGAAAACTGGCAAATCCCAAGGTGTCTTCTACTTGTAGCGGCGTTGACTTATTGCCTTCCAAGCGCTGATCGTTGACAAACGTACCGTTGGATGAATCCAAGTCTTTTACATAGAGCTGGCCGTCCAATACGCTAAGCACAGCATGATTACGCGAGACTTGCTTGCTACCTAGCACCACGTCATTGTCACTGCCACGGCCAACAGAGAGGCTGTCTGTGACGGTCAATGTCAAATCGCCCAACGCTTCGGTTAGGGCCTTGAGACGCCAACTGTCTGCATCTGCGGTGGTATGTGCATTATCTGTATGGTTCATCATGCTATGACTCCTTACTTTTTATGAAATTTTACATGTAATGTATTCAGGTATCTCTCAGATTTGATCGCTGAACAGGCAAATGTGCCAGACACATCAACTATAACTATTTATTCGACAGGCGCGCTGGCAAAAACTGCGGTTTGATAACCCCCTGAAGCTGGCTATAAGGGATGCTCAGCACTGGCATGCCATAAGCATAAGGCCCGATAGAATAATGCTGATAGCGAATATCAATGCCCTGATCTGTCAACGTGACATTATTACTTAGGGTAAACGGCCAGCTTTTCTCATAGCTGGCAACATCCTCATCGACTGTCTTGACCCACTCTTTATAAGCGCTATAGGCTAAGGCATTAAAGCGAGATTTTTTGTTGGGCTGTAGCATGTCTGCCAGCTGGATTGATTTTTTGGTTTGGTGATCAAATATCAGGTACTCACTATAGGGCATGCCGTGAGCGCCGCCCGTAAAGACGTATGAGTTTATCTCAAACAGCTCAAAATCATTGACGTGACCTAAGTATTCTGGCGTGACCATAAGGCTGTAGACAAACACGCTGTCTGCTGGCACCTCCGCAAACTGTGAGGCCACAAATTCATCAAGCGCTGCCTTGACATCGTCAGGCGTTTTTACCACTCGTGCGCCTGACTCGCTAGATTTGCTATTGACCACCAGCGCATCAATACGGGCGTTGACAACATCATTTATCCAAGCATGGTTGCTTTGTAGATACTGGACCTCTATCGTTGGACAATTGTCACGCTTGGCGCACTTATCTTGTAGCGGTTTTGGTAACTGGTAATCCAGATAGTCACGCTCACTGATTAAGCTGGCAGCAAAGCTCGGCATGGCAAGCGACCCTACCAACACGCCCGTCGCTACTACACGCCACAAACTTACTTGCAAAGGTCTTGCCTGCAAAGGCAGCCGCGCCGCTATCAGCGAGCGAATGCTATGGGCGCAAGTTACGATAGAACCAGACACGGTGTTCATATAGCCTCTTTTTATACCTATTATTTTTATCTATCAAGCTTTGAAGATATCAGCTTTTACAGTGTCAGCTTTTAAAACATCCTAAAACTCAAGCTATCTAAAATAGCAGTATTCAAAACCAAGCTGCCAAAGCGCTCTGCTTCTCGGCAGGCTTTTATTAATGACATCTTATAAACTGACACGCTACTTGATATTTTATCGTAACCATACCGATATATTGTAGGAACACTGTTTGTGTTTTTGAGGTGTTAGCGCATGACCTGTGTGCTATGTCAGCCCGTTAGGTCAGAGGCAAATAAATAAAAAAGACACGAAAGTCGTGCCTTTTTATGATTGTCAGTCGTACCGCTTTAGATGGCAAGCGCGGTACGACAGCGTGTATTAGTGCTCGCGGGTATTACTAAACGTCACCTCTGGATAGCGGTCTTGCATGAGCTGCAAATTTACTCGTGATGGCGCTAAATAGGTCAAATAACCACCGCCATCTATCGATAGCTGATCATGGGCTTTTTTCTTAAACTTCGCCAGCGCCGCTTCATCATCACAATGAATCCAGCGTACCGTCGCGATAGAGACAGGCTCAAAGATACATTGTACCTTGTATTCTTCTTTCAGACGATGGGCCACCACCTCAAACTGCAGGACACCGACCGCGCCCAAAATCAAATCGTTATTGATCTGCGGCATAAATACCTGCGTAGCACCTTCCTCGCTCAGCTGCTGTAGGCCTTTTTGTAGCGCTTTGGATTTGAGCGGATCTTTCAATACCACGCGGCGAAACAGCTCAGGAGCAAAATGCGGAATCCCCGTAAAGTTCAACTCCTCGCCTTCGGTGAAGCTATCACCGATAGAGATCGTCCCGTGGTTATGAAGACCGATAATATCACCCGGATAGGCTTCTTCTAACGCCTCACGGTCGCCCGCTAAAAAGGTTAAGGCGTCAGCAATCCGCACGTCTTTCCCTAGGCGCACGTGCTTCATTTTCATGCCTTTTTCATACTTACCTGAGCAGACCCGCAAAAACGCGATACGGTCACGGTGGCGCGGGTCCATATTGGCCTGAATTTTAAAGACAAAACCACTAAACGCCGTTTCGGTCGCAGCCACTTCGCGCTCATGCGTCGGGTGCGCTTTGGGCGGCGGCGCATACTTCACCAAAGTATCAAGTACCATATTGACACCAAAGTTGCCCAGCGCGGTACCAAACAACACAGGGGTCATCTCGCCTTTTAAAAACGCTGCAACATCGAAGTCTTCGAGCGCCATTTGTACCAGCTCAAGCGACTCCTCAAAAGCATCAAACATCAGCTTGCCCAAACGCTCACGGATATCAGGATAATCATAGCCTTCGCGGGTTTCTGCCACGCTCATATCACCGCCATGGCCTTTTTCGTACAGATAGGTTTTGTTTTCGGCCAGATGATAGACCCCAACAAAATCTTGTCCCATACCGATCGGCCAAGTAACAGGAATGCATTTAATTTTTAAAACGTCTTCGATTTCACTGAGCAGCTCAAGCGGCTCGCGAATCTGACGATCAAGCTTGTTGACAAATGAGATGATGGGGGTGTCGCGCATACGGCAGACTTCCATCAGCTTGATGGTACGCTCTTCGACACCCTTAGCACCATCGACCATCATCAGCGCGCTGTCTACGGCGGTCAGAGTACGATAAGTATCTTCTGAGAAGTCGGCGTGACCTGGGGTGTCTAGTAGATTGACCATATGGTCTTTGTAAGGAAACTGCATGACGGAGGTGGTGATAGAGATACCACGCTCTTGCTCCATGCTCATCCAGTCAGAGGTCGCATGACGATCGGTTTTGCGGCCTTTGACCTCACCCACTACCTGAATGGCTTGCCCCCACAGGAGCAGCTTTTCGGTCATGGTGGTCTTACCCGCATCAGGGTGCGAGATAATGGCGAAGGTGCGGCGCTTGGCAACTTCTTGATTTAGTTTTTTTGGGTCTACGCTCATAATGTTCGGCTTCAGCAGTTGGGTCATTTAGAGATTAGTCTAAATAAATAGGGTAAATATGAGCGTATTGTAACGGATTTAGCGCCAGACTGCAGAATTAGCGCATAAAAAACACGCTCTATGATAGCCCAATAGAGCGTGCGACCTTGGAGGTTACGATGTTTTTGGCCTAAATTATGGGCTTTTTTTAATAATAGCGTTTGATTTCTTGCTCTAAAAAGTCAGCCGCTACGTCATTGACCAACGTGCAATCGACTACGCCGCTCAAAGGATCATTATTTGAGTCATTAACCCCACTCGCCACATGCTCAGCATTATACACCCGACCTTTATATTCTACACCGTTATAAGTCGCAACGATTTGCTGGTCATCATTATAAGCTTGCACGCTTGCTAAAGGGTATTGTTTATTAAACCCAAGGCTGGTTCTAGTGATCTTCTTGCTGTAGCCGTCACCAATTTGATTTTCAATAAACTCTATCCACGAGTCGATATTTTTATAACCTGTTATACCCTTTTCATTAAAATAGACAAACTCACGTTCACTATTTGTCATAGGTGTAAAGCATTGTGCGTTCTTAGGAAAAGAAACTTTACTGCTTATTCTCGAATAATTATATAAGTCTGTTAGTACGCCAGCTCGCTTACCTGTGACTTTATCCACACTGTAACTGTCCGCTCTGACACCATATAAATCATATTCTTTATAATCAATAGTAAACATTGATTTATTATTACTGTTTTTCTGGTAAATAGGACGACTAACTATATTACCATCAACACTAATGTCTTTATCGGCTATGGTACCTTCAAATCTATTGGCTAACACTATCGAGCTCTCTAAGTTATCGACGTCAGGCTGGGCAATACCAACAATATTGATTGGCTGTACCTGACGTTCGCCATTTCGGTAAGTTGTATCGATACGCGTAATCGCATTTGACTGACTCTCAAAACTACTCACTGTGAGGTTATTATTCCCCGAACCATACACACCATCGTCTTCGCCGCAGCCAGCCATCGTCAGCGCCAACACAGACAATACGCTGGGAATCACCATCCGTTTTTTTATAGAGTTGCTCATTAACATTAAGTAGTATCCTTGTCATGGTCAGGTCGATTGCCATTTGTTGTCATCTATACTGAGGATCAAACAGCGATGTTGATGTGATTAGTTTACCTCAATACCCTCATTATTTATATATCAACGCTGTTTTGTTATGCGCACACTGTTTGTATATTTACAAACTTTTTATATATGTTTACGCCTGACCCATTGTGCGCATCAAATAGCTTGCTACCATGGATAAAAACAATACGAGCTTACCAGCCTTTATTCGACGCTCGCACCTACAATCGTATTTATATAAGTCTTTAATACATAAGTTCCTAAATCAATTTTAATACAATAGTCTCTAAATCAATAAAGCTCACCACGAGCGACAAAACCAACAACAAAGGATGTGTTATGAAAACGTTATACTCTACTAAAGCTACAACCACCGGCGGCCGTGCAGGCTCAGCCAGTCTCGCTGATAGCGATCTGAGTATCAATATGGTACCGCCCGGCTCTGGCAAAGACGGCAATAACCCAGAGCAGCTATTTGCTATGGGTTACAGCGCATGTTTTGATGGCGCATTAGGCGCGGTCAAACAAATGGAAAAAGCCAAATTTGACTCAACCACCGAAGTAGAAGTTGATCTGATGCAAGGCGAAGGGCACGACTATAAGCTGGCGGCAAAAATCCACGTGATTGGCAAAAACACTGAGCTATCTGCTGATGAGTTCCAAAAGCTGGTCGAAAAAGCCCACCAAGTCTGCCCATATTCAAAAGCCACGCGCGGCAATATCGACGTCGAGGTGACATCAGAGGTTCAATAAGTTCTCGGCTACTCTACTGTATAGCCGATGCACTCTAAAAAGAATATAGCGCTACTGGGATGCTATTTTTAAACGTAGGTTGCGCAGCCTCTGGGAACGCAGCACGCAAGTAAAATTTATACCAGTAGCGCGTTTAAACTTATATAACAGTTTTATTTTCAGTTGATTATAGTGTCACGAAGTATAAAAAGAACGCAGCGAGTCTGGGTTCTTTTTTATTGTCTGGCACTTTTGTTTGTACGCATCTTGTACACATCGCGACTTTTATTGGCTCGTCTTATTCGTTTGTCATTCATTCGGCAAGAAGGTATTTTATCGTTATAATGAGGGTAACTTTTTACCTAATGCTTGTTTTTATCCCATATTTTATTATCCAATACCTGCTGCCAAATACTTGATAAGTGACCCTCTATGACTGACAACGACCACAACTCCCACTCGCCCATCAATCCAAACACGCTGCCAAACTTTGCCTGTATGCCCAACGTCGCAACGATGGACACCAGTCATGTGGATAAAGAGCAACCGCCTTTTATCTTGGTCGACGGCTCTTACTACCTGTTTCGTACTTATCACGCCTTGCCAAAAACCATGCAAAACTCGCAAGGCCTCATCACCAACGCCATACGTGGTACGTTAAATGCGCTATTAAAACTGATGCGCCGCTATCACCCCACCCATATGGCGGTGTGTTTTGATACCAAATCACCGACCTTTCGCCATGCGATGTCTGAAGAGTACAAAGCCAATCGCCCCAAAATGGATGTAGAGCTGGCTGAGCAGATTCCCTATATTCATCGCTTGGTTGCCGCGCTTGGGATTCCACTACTGCGTATCGAGGGCGCAGAAGCCGACGACATCATCGGTACGCTGGCCTATCGCGCCGTCGCTGAAGGTCATCACGTGGTCATCTCGACAGGTGACAAAGACATGATGCAGCTGATTAATGACTGCGTGATACTAGAAGACAGTTTTACGGGCAAAATTACTGATGGCGCAGGCGTGGTCGAAAAATTCGGGATTGAGCCGCATCAGATGATCGATTTTTTGACGTTGATGGGCGACTCATCAGATGGCATCAAAGGCGTACCGGGCATCGGCAAAAAAACCGCCAAAGATTTGCTCAATAAATACGGTAATATCGAGGCCATGCTGGCCAATGTCGCCGATATCAAAGGCCGTGCTGGCAAAAATCTGGTCGAGTATGCCGATGACATTCCGTTCAACGCGCAGCTGGCCACTATCGTCACCGATTTAGAGATTGGCCAAGACTGGACCGATCTAAAAATCAATACCGACCCGTGCGCCCATATCGATGAGTTACGCGCTCTGTACACAGAGCTTGAGTTTCGAAACGAGCTGGCCTCGCTTGATCATCCAAACCACCCTGCCAATGGCTCACAAAGCGTGGCGCACGCTCAGGCCGATAGTGAATCACAAGCGCAAATCGCTAAATCCTTACAGTCAAGCACTACCGACAATATCACCGATAGCAAAAGTCGCGATAGCGCATGGCATACGATTTTAGACGCACCTGCCTTTGATAGCTTGGTCAAACGACTAGAAGCCGCGCCGCACTTCGTCATCGATACCGAGACCACCAGCGTCTATTGGCGACAAGCCGAAATCGTCGGCCTGTCTTTTGCACTGCAAGCACACGAAGCCTACTATGTACCGCTGACTCATCGTTTAGAAGGGGATGAGCTGAGCGCCAAGCAGCTGGATCGCGATACGGTATTGGCGCGTTTAAAGCCTATCTTAGAAAACCCAAATATCGGTAAAATCGGCCAGCACCTCAAATACGACGCTCATGTGCTAAGTCATTATGATATCGACTTGATCGGCGCGATTCACGCCAGCCCCAACAACTGGGCGATGGATACCATGCTGGCAAGCTACGTCATCAATGCCGCCATCACTCGCCACGGTATGGATGATCTGGCACGCCACTATCTACAGACGCAAACGATCAGCTTTGAAGATGTCGCCGGTAAAGGCGCCAAACAAGTCACCTTTGATCAGGTGGCCATCGATATCGCCAGCGACTATGCTTGTGAAGATGCCGATATCACTTATCAGCTGTTTGATATCTTTCATAAAAAACTGTCTGATGACGAAAATAATGCCAAACTGCTGCACGAGTTAGAGATTCCAACGGCCGAGATACTGTGCCAAATGGAAGCAAACGGTATCTTAATCAAGCGCTCGTTTTTAAATGAGCTATCAGAGCGGTTTGATGAAGAAATCATCGCTTTAGAAAAACGCGCTTATGAAATTGCTGGAGAAGAATTTAACCTTGGCTCGCCGAAGCAGCTGGGTGAGATGCTGTTTGATAAGCTGGGCATCCCTGGCGGCAAAAAAACCAAGTCAGGCCAATACTCGACTGGCGAAGCGATACTGTCAAAGATTGATCACCCATTAGTCGAGATTGTCCTTGAGTATCGCGGACTATCTAAGCTTAAAAGCACCTACACCGATGCACTGGCCAATGTGGCAGACGCCAAGAGCGACCGCGTACATACCAGCTATCATCAGGCATTGACCAGTACCGGACGACTCTCATCGACGGATCCTAACTTACAAAACATCCCAATTCGCACCGCCACCGGCCGCTTGATTCGCCAAGCCTTTATCGCGCCAGCAGGTCGCGTTATCTTGGCGGCGGATTACTCACAGATTGAGCTGCGTCTGATGGCGCATTTCTCAGGCGACAAAAACTTGACGCAAGCCTTTAACGAAGGTCTGGACATTCACGCGGCCACCGCAGCAGAAGTGCTAGGTAAAGAAGTCGCTGAGGTAACTGCGACCGAGCGCCGCAACGCCAAAGCCATTAACTTTGGTCTGCTCTACGGCATGAGCGCCTTTGGCCTTGCCAAACAGCTACAGATGAGCCGCGGTGAAGCGCAAGAATATATCGACATGTATTTTGAGCGCTATCCTGGTGTCAAAGACTATATGATCAACACGCGTGCCAGCGCTTATGAGCAAGGCTACGTCGAGACGATACTGGGCCGTAAGCTCTACACGCCCGATATCACTCATAGCAACCGCATGGTCAAGCAAGGCGCTGAGCGAGCCGCGATCAACGCTCCACTACAAGGCTCTGCCGCTGATATCATCAAGCTTGCCATGATTGCTGTCGATAAGGTATTGCCCAAAGATCAAGGCAAAATGCTGCTGCAAGTCCATGATGAGTTGGTATTTGAAGTTGATAGCGATAAGGTCGATGAAATTAGTCAGCTTATCACCGATGCGATGCAAGATGTGTTAACGACCACTGCGGCTGAAAAAGGCTGGCAAGTCGACTTTGCCGTACCATTGCTGGTAGAAACAGATAGCGGCGCTAATTGGGACGAGGCACATTAATCGCCCAAAGAAGATATCGCAGCAGCTACGATAAATACTATCGAATTAGGGCGTGCTACTGTACTCATTTTATGGCGGATTGACTATAGCACCTATTACCATTGACCCATAAAAGGGCTGAGCGACCTGCTTGGCCTCTTTGTGATTTGTTATTTGCTATCTTTTATTTGTCAGAATAGTTATCGCCGCCCTATAACCACATATCGATGCGCGCGACCGCATACGCCTTGTCAACTGTTGGGAAATCGGTCAATATGGCATGATTATTTTTCAATTTTGCCTACAGGCGACTATCTGCCATCATGAAACCCTCAATCCTTACCACACCGACTCGTCATACTTTGACTTATGCTGCTTTAGCTGCGCTGAGTCTGTGCACGCCAGCGTTGGCGGATCATAGCGCCGCCATACCGGCAAAACATCAAAACACCGCCCACCCTTCATCCAGTCCTCAGATCGGTGATGTCAATACAACAGACACAGCCTATCAACAGCTGGGCTATCAAGCACGCTCACCACTTGCCGCGCCGCAGTCCTTTGACTCCTCAGCACAATGGGGCTGGGCCGATGAGCGGCGACAAGACGCAAAAGCGCAGCTAGACGAATGGGCGCACGAAATGGACGGGTGGTTTGGTGAGCCTGACCCAAAAGCGCCTGCTACCGCGAGCCTACGGCTGGTACTAGACACGCGCTGGGCAAATGACCCACTATCAGGCAGTGATGTGAGCGTCGAGCCTCGGGTTCGTGGACGTCTACGCTTACCGGTCTTAGAGCGCCGCCTAAGCTTGATTATCGGCGATGAAGACTTGGATGACGATGATTTTTTACGACAAAGCTCGACAGGAGCGGCTTATCAAGCCGGTACCGAAAGCTCTGATAGATTAATCAATAGTAAAAAGACTCGTGAAGACAACGCCTCTATTGCGCTGCGCTGGTCACGCTTCAACGATGAGATCGAGGAGCAATTGGGCGTCAAAACAGATGTCGATGTCGGCGTACGCTCACTTGATGATCTGTATGTCAAAGTCAGTGTCGATCGAGACTGGTACCAAAATGAAAAGCTACAAGTAACCACCGATAGCTTTTATCGTTATGGCCTCGATAGCGAACACTACGCCAAAGGCGGACTTACCTTGCGGTATGGCGCTGATCCAGCACGCTTTCTTAACAACCGTACTGCCGTGCGCTACCGCAATCAGGATAGCAGGGAGGACACCGACTGGAGCCATGATCTAAGACAAGTCCATCAGCTCGGTGAGGAAAAGCAGCTGGCCTATGGTATCTCGACCAGTGGTTATTTTGATAAAAACAAATCACTGCTCAATAGCTATGGCCCAGCCATCACCTACCGTCAGCCGATTTGGCGGGAGTGGCTCTACGTGCAGACAGAGCTAAACTATTATAATGACAAAACAGAACACAAAGACCACTACCCATCAGCACTATTACGCATGGAGGCACTGTTTTAGTCCGCGATAGCCCTTTATTGTCTCGCTTGGCAGCCGGCATAAGACAAATAGTATGTTGCTACCTGTGAAACGGTGTTGACTATTTTGTAAATATTAACAATCCCTTATGACCAATTAGTTATGTTTCATAATGCCATTTATGGATAATCAAGCGTATAATAACGCTGTATCTCTATTTTATATCTTTGTTTTTATATTACTTGTGATTGGAAGTGAGCCTTAGCGCTCGCTTTTTTTATTGCAAAATCTGGAGTCCTTATTTTGATTACAGATGGTCTTATCGAAGCCCCTGGCATTATTATATTGTTTGCTTGCTGGATACGCTGTCTCCAGTACTTTCGGCGCAGTCATAGCAAAAAAACTGAAGCGTTTTGGTTGGCGGCAGTGCTGGTGTTTTTTGCGGTCATACGCCGCGAGCTAAACTACTTACCCGATCTTTTTATTCCAGCTGATTTTTTGTTGCTGAGCCAGCCCTATGACTGGTGGGAAGATTGTGTGTTAACCGTCGTCTACCTGATGATTGTTGGGCTGCTGGCTTACTCATGGCGCTATCTTTTGGCAGTATTAAAGCGTGTACCCATATCGTTATATTTGACGGTAGCGGTACTGGCACTACTAGAATACATGGGCGAAAACATGATTGGCATACCTGAAACCCTTGGCCTGGTGATCGAGGAGCTGTCAGAGACCGCCGTCTATGCCATTGCCTTGATATACTTATGGCGCTTTACGTTAAGCGACTATGACTGTCCCTCAGCGCGCGCAGATCTATCGCACTCTCACGCGGTGTCGCATTCAGCATAGATATCTGATATAACCTCGGCCACAGCCGCCGTGCCCGCGCCGCCTATCAATACTTGCCGCCAGATTTGCTATACTGGATCAACGCCCGAGCGCACATATCTCTGATATCCACTTGCTCTCGACTTATCCATTACTGCTAGGGCGTGTCCTCATTTTGATAAGGGTAATAAAAATGAGGACACACCCAAATCACCGAGTCACTTATTATGAATATCTTAATCACTGGCGCCTCACGCGGTATCGGTCTGGCCACCGCAAAAAAACTGGCAGAAAAAGGCCACAACGTCGGCCTGTTTGCGACCAATACGGCCACGCTTGAGGATGCCATCGGCGACAAAGCCTTTAAAAAAGCGCTGAAAAAAAACCGTGTCATTATCGGCAAATTAGATGTCACCCAGCCTGAGCTATGGGACGACGCCATCACACAAATGATTGATCATTTTGGTAGTATCGATGCGCTAATCAACAACGCAGGCGTGTTGGTCAGTGGCACTTTGCCGACGACTGATTTGCAAAAGCAGCTGGCCTTAGTCGATGTCAATTGTAAAGGCGTGCTTATCGGCTGTCATAAGCTTGCGCCTTATTTGGCGGATAGCACCAATGGTAAAATCGTCAATGTCTCCTCGGCCTCGGCCATCTACGGCCAGCCCGAGGTTGCGGCGTACTCTGCCAGCAAGTTTTTTGTCCGTGGACTTACCGAAGGGCTAAATATCGAGTATGACCGCCTTGGTATCAAGGTCATTGATGTCATGCCGCTGTGGGTAAAATCAGACATGACAGAGGATCTTAGTGTCACCAGTATTGAGCGCTTGGGCATCAATCTAAACGTCAATGACGTGGCAAAGACTCTGTGCAAACTGACCACCCGCCCCAATCGTAAACTCAAAAGCACGCACTACTCGGTCGGCATGCCAGCCAAAGTTTTTCAGACCCTCTCACAAGTCACGCCTGATCCTGTGATCCGCTGGGTAAATACCAAAGTGGGTGCCAAATAAAGCGCAGGCCATTTACCCACAGCTTATCGTATTATCCTGACGGCTACTCAATCTGAGTGGCCGTTTTGCTGGCGGCTCGAATGTCAATCGCTTGCTTTATGGTTTTATCAGCGAACGTATTGTTGTTAATCAGCGTGTTTTTGATTGGCCCTGCGGCAGTGTCTTCGCGAATTTTTGAGCCAACCTGAATGGGCAAACGAACGTCGGCGGCGAATGTATTACCCCTAATCAGCGTGCCATCATCTTCTACGATGATACCTTGCTCGACTTGGGTAAACTGATTATCAATAATCTGATTGTCTTTAGCACTGTCTAAGTGATAGCTGGCAAACAGCGTTTGCTTGACTAAATACGCGCCGCATTCAAACCCTTTTAGGTTGCGTGATTGCCTTGACGCCACCCACACGCCCACTGGCTCATTTTGAAAGACATTACCGCGAATAATATTGTCACGACTCGACTCAGTACGCTTAAAGTGATTGCTGCGCGACGGGTCATCAGCATGCTCAAAGCAGTTGCGATAGAGCAAGATACTGCCTGCGCCATTGTGAAAAAATTGATTATTCTCGATACGATTGTTGCTCGATGAGTCCACCGCGATGGCTTCACGATTGGGCTTAAACGTGCGAAAACCATTACCGACAAACACAGAGTCTTTGATGACATTGTCGCGACTGCCAAACTCTAAATATAACCCAACCGTACCAGCGTTTTGAATACGCACGTGCTCAAAGCTCACGCCGTGTACGTGATCGCCGACAAACATGCCGCTATTGATACTACTCTGACTGCTGACATTGATGACGCGGATATCTCTTGGGGCCAGCGCGCGATTGGCAGTAGGATCGATAACGCCGCGCGTATAACGCTGATTGGGATGGCTATATTGGCGAATATGCAGCGCATGGCCGTAGCCTGTTATATGACAATTAGCAACGGTGATATCTTCGATAGCAGCATCCGTCTTTGGTTTAATCATAATAGCGCTGGCCTTTGATGAATCATCAGCGCTGGGACTAAGCTGCGCCCCTTGACAGTCAAGCGAGCTATGAGAGTCACTGAGCTCAAAGCGTATCGATTGCCCTGTTAAGTCGCAGCTTTTACTCAGGAGCTGATGGCCTTTTATCGTCACAGTTTGCTTGGGCGTCAGCTGCGCGCACTCTATCACGGCCGCGGTACTTGGTAGCTTGGCCTCCATCACCAACGGCTTTTTTATAGTGTCCGTTTGGCTGACGGTTGGCTGATCGTCACAAGCGCTTAAGCTCATCGCGGTTATCAGGCCGACCATGATCGATAGTACATTGACATATTTTAGGCGAGAAACAAAGGTCATATAGTCAATTCACTCTAAAAATGACATAGCGCTGCTGGGATGAATTTTGCGCAGCCCCTGTGATAACAGCACGTAAGTAAAATTTATACCAGTAGCGCGTTTAGATTTATAACAATTTTAATTTGAGCTGACTATAAATAACGCTCACTGCGGGTTGTCTTACATTTTTTGAACATCCTGTGACACCTTACTACTAGTCGAGCTCGACCTAACACGGCACACTGATTCCCATCATACAGATAAAAATCAATCATAAGATAAAAGGAATGACAGATGGATAATACAAAAACCCCGCTCCCAGAGGCACAAGACCGTATCGATGGCGATGACAATCAGCGAGTCGATTTAGACAATCCAATGCTGCATACGATTGATGACGATGACGTCATTGACAATAGCGCAGGGTTCGACAACTCACAAGCAGGCAGCGAGGCCACGCAAGGCCTCACACCGATGCATCGCCAAAATATCGATGAAGCCCGTGTCGATGAGGTATTGGTTGAGGACAATCTAGATGACAAGGATTATCCAGACATCGTCGATATCGCTGATACCGATGCTGCTGGGCGCAGTAACGACGATAACTTCTAACCCTATCTGCTCAGCACAGCATCAATGACGTCAAACACTGGTATAAAAAACACCGAACATCATGTCCGGTGTTTTTATCATTCATGGTGTAATGGACATTATTCATAGAAATCAAAAGGCTTAACTACGCCCAACCATCAAGCGTGCCCGCCCAGCCTTTGACCAATGGTTTGCTAAGCGCTTCGAGCAAATCAATATGCGCCTCATCAAGGTTAAGTGCAGGTATATAATGATACTCTTGCCCGCCAGCGTTTAAGAAGTTGTCACGGTTTTCAATCGCCAGCTCTTCTAGCGTCTCCAGACAATCGGCAGAAAATGCAGGACTGACAACCTGCACCGAGCGCACGCCAGACTGACCCCACTCCTCTAGTACCACATCGGTATATGGTTTGACCCATTCTTGTTTGCCAAAACGCGACTGAAAGCTGATGATCCATTCATCATCTCTTAGACCGAGCGCATGGGCCACTTGGGCGGCAGTACACTTACAGCGCTTTGGATACGGATCACCTTTATCCGCATACGGCTGCGGGATACCGTGAAAACTAAACATCAGCTTATCAGGTTTGCCATGCGCTGCCTGAAAACGACGAATCGAGTCTGCTAATGCCTGAATATACAGTGGATGGGCAAAGTAATCCTTCACAATGGTATAGTTGGGCAAATTGCGCTGCGTCAGCGTCCATTTGGTCAACGCATCATAGACAGCACCGCCTGAGGTGGCAGAGTACTGCGGAAACAATGGCAAAATGACAAAGTGATCCACGCCCTCATCGCGTAGATTGTCCATCACCTCAGGCAGACCAGGATTGCCATAGCTCATCGCCGCATGTACCGATACACGAAACGGCGCTGCGCTGTCAGCCAGACGCGGCTCTAATAATGCCACTTGGCCGTTTAATATCTTGCGGATCGGCGAGTCGCCCTCCCAGATACTGGCATAAGCTTTTGCGACGCGCTTCGGCCGACTAGGCAAGACAAACAAGTTAAGAATAATGGCCCACAAAAACTTAGGGATTTCAATCACCCGAGGGTCTGATAAAAACTGTTTGAGATAACGACGGACAGCAGGCGCTGTCGGCTCATCAGGTGTCCCGAGGTTGACCAATAAGACGGCGATACGTGGCGGCAGTTTAGGTTTCATAAAAGTCGTGTGTGATTCATAAGTGATAAAAAGGATTGTGAAGTCATTATTCATTGAGCATCTGATTAGTGTAGCATTTTATCGCCAAAAAACGCATGCTGAAGGCCGTCTTTATACAATTTGCTACGCAGGTCAAATAAAGACTGCGTACGGAGGTTGTACTCCTACGCCCATCGCCATACAATAGAGCCAACCATCACCAAAACCGTATAAAAACATGCATGCTATTTTGCTTGTGTGGCTGGTGATTTTATTGACGCTTAATTGACGCTTATTTATAGATGATTGTTGTCTTGCGAGGTAGCTTTGAACGCACGCTCTGATAGTACCAGTGACCAACTCCCAACAGATACACTCGACCCACAAGGCTTGGCCGATCAGGCAGGCTCAGTCGGAATCGTCACGCCCGAAAAAATCCATTTTGCCGAGCCGCTTACCCTTGAGTGCAATCGCACCTTGCCGTCTTTTGATTTGATGGTAGAGACTTACGGCACGCTCAATCAAGACAAATCAAATGCTATTTTGATTTGCCATGCCTTGTCTGGCAGCCATCATGCGGCAGGGTATTATAGTCATGATGACAAAAAAGCGGGCTGGTGGGACAATATGATCGGACCCAACAAAGCCATCGACACCAATCAGTTTTATGTGGTGTGCGTCAATAATATCGGCAGCTGCTTTGGCTCGACAGGCCCCACCACCATCAACCCTGATACCCTCAATCAAGCTGATGGCAGCGAGCCGCAAGTCTATGGCCCTGACTTTCCGCTGATCACCATCAAAGACTGGGTCAAAACCCAAGCTTTGCTCTCAGACCGCTTAGGCATCGATGTCTGGCATGCCATCGTCGGCGGCTCTATGGGCGGGATGCAGGCGCTGCAATGGTCGGTCGACTATCCAGACCGGCTAAAACGCTGCGTCATTATTGCCAGCACGCCCAAGCTATCGGCGCAAAACATCGCCTTTAACGAAGTCGCTCGTCAGTCCATCCTCTCTGACCCAGACTTTAAGGACGGCCGCTATATACAAGCCGGCACTTATCCGCGCCGCGGCCTGATATTGGCACGTATGGTCGGTCATATCACCTACTTAACCGATGATGCGATGAAGGCCAAATTTGGCCGAGATCTAAAATCGGGCAAGTTTATGTACGGCTATGATGTCGAGTTCCAAGTAGAAAGCTATCTGCGCTATCAAGGCGAGCGCTTTAGCAAAAACTTCGATGCCAATACCTATTTGCTCATGACCAAAGCCTTAGATTATTTTGATCCTACGCGCGACTATGCTAATACTGACGATGACAACGCCATTGATGATAGTTTGGCTGCCAGCATCAATGATGAGCACACAGGTAGCACAGGTAGCGACCATACTGCTGAGCATAGCGACGATGTCGACAGCCAGCTTGAGCTGAGCGCCTTAAAAGCCGCCCTTGCCCATACCAAGTGCCAATATCTGGTGGTGTCATTTACCACTGATTGGCGCTTTGCCCCTGAGCGCTCACAAGAAATCGTGGATGCCCTGATGGCCACAGGTAAGCCGGTCAGCTATATCAATGTCGACGCCCCACATGGTCATGATTCGTTTTTATTTGATATCCCCCGTTATATGGGCGCGGTTAAAGGCTTTTTGACCGCCCCTTTTATGACCGCTAACGTGACCGGCACAGGAGAACGCTCATGAGAATGGACCATCAGTTGGCTGAGCGCTGGATCGCGCCGCAAGCGCATGTACTGGATTTGGGCTGTGGTAATGGTGAGCTGCTCGCGCATTTACAGCAAAAACTGGGCGTGACAGGTTATGGCCTAGAGATTGATGAAGACAAAATCAATGAAGCCATCAGCAAGGGTCTCTCTATCGTCGAGCAAGACCTCAATGATGGGCTGGCGCGCTTTGCTGACGACAGCTTTGACACCGTCGTCATGGCACGGGCGCTCCAAGCGGTCAAAGCCCCCGACGTTTTGCTGCTCGATATGCTACGCGTGGCCCGTGAAGCGGTCATCACCTTTCCCAACTTTGCCCATTGGCAAAACCGTATTCACCTTGGACTAAAAGGCCTGATGCCTGTTTCAGAAGCCCTGCCTTATGAGTGGTACAACACCCCAAACATTCATTTGTGTACTTTTAAAGACTTTGAGCAGCTGTGTGCTGAGCATGATATTCATATCATCAACCGCTTTGCTGTTAGCGACTCAGAAAAAGGCCATTCACCGCTGATGACATCTTTAATCCGTCAAGCACCCAACCTCTTGGCAGATGTCGCTATCTATCGCGTCACCAAACGAAAGCCTGCATAATATTCAAAAACCAAACGGCCCTAATCCTCCTTGTCTGATTTTTATAAAATGATTGATTTATTCTTACGCGCAAGTAACTCTATGATTTTATTGAAGACACTCAGGTATAATCGGCCATGATTTCTTGTAATTAGTATTTGAGTTTCGTAAGTGTGGGTGTTAAGCTAGCAAAATAATGTCACTGACACCCGTATTTGCACCGTTCGTCTGTGGGGCTTGACAGCAACTGCTGAGCAGATGATTAGGTAAAGGGTTCACTATACTTGATGGATGGTTTGGGACGTTTGGATAACACATCATTGATACGACGCCCCCTTATCGTTAGCGCCGCCTAAGATACTTTAGCGGTACAATTTTTTTGCTTATTAACTGTCTAATTTTGGAGCTGCTATGAAACTATTAAAAGCTGCGTTGTTTACTGCCTTATTTTCTTGCGCAGGTCTTGCCAATGCTGAGTTAATATCAAACGTACCGCTTGATACCTCACGTTTTGAGCTGATGCCTGTCAGTGAGCTGTCCAACCGTGCGGCGCAAGGGAATGACCATGCGCAATTTTACTTAGCCAAGCGCCTACAAAAAGGCGAAGGCGTGGCGCAAAACACTCAGCAAGCCATTCAGTGGTATACCAAAGCCGCGCAGCAAGGTGTTGCGCCAGCCCAGCTAAATCTGGCCATCATGTATCTACGCGGTGAAGGCGTGAAGCCCAATCTTCAGCAAGCACGCCACTGGTTAGAAAAAGCGGCCATGCGTGGTGACAATCGCGCCAGCTACACGCTAGCCTTGCTCGATGAAAAACAAAAGAATCTGGTCGATGCCTATAAATGGTATGATTTGGCCGCCCGTGACGGTATGCTCGATGAAAAAGTACGCAACAAAGCCCGTGGCAAAATCGGTCAGCTGGCGTTGAACTTATCCAGCTCAGATATCGCCAATGCTCGTAGCCAAGCGGATCGTTGGTTCCAAAGCAAATAGCTTTTACACCGATTCTCTCAGTGATTAAAATCCAGCCGACGCGCTGGATTTTGTTCTTTTTAGAGCGACTATCGAGCCGTTTCAGAGACAGATAATTCTCCTTAAAATCGTATCAATCACAACACCGCCCTTCTCACAAAACCTTCAAAACACCAGAAAAATTTGCTACACTACGCGCGCACCAGCCAATTCCACAATTGCGCTAGTGTTATCTATCTTACAAATACCTTAAATCATATGCACTAGGTTTGCGACCTAGCCCGCAGGAGACCATCATGAGTACCACTCAAGACAGCCATACCCAAAACAACACCCAAAGCAGTACGGCAGCTGAGAACAACGCCGCACCGGCCTACGATAGCGTCACCAATAATATCGTCGTTGCTGCACTTTATAAATTTACCCGCTTTGCTGACTTTGCGCAGTACCGTGAGCCGATCTTAAACACCATGCTGGACAATGACGTCAAAGGCACTTTATTGCTGGCCAATGAAGGCATTAACGGTACGATTTCTGGTAGCCGCCAAGGCATTGATACGGTCCTTGATTATTTGCGTAGCATCGAAGCGATTGGTCGTTTTGAGTTTAAAGAGTCTTATACCGACGCCCAGCCTTTTTATCGTACCAAGGTCAAGCTCAAAAAAGAAATCGTCACCATGGGCGTAGAAGATATCGATCCACTGCAATCTGTTGGCCGCTACGTCAAGCCGAGCGAATGGAATGCGCTGATCTCTGATCCTGACGTACTCCTAATCGATACCCGCAACGACTACGAAGTACAGATTGGCACCTTTCAAAACGCCGTCAACCCACATACCGAAACCTTCCGTGAGTTTCCAGAATATGTGGCAAAAGAACTCGATCCAACCAAACACAAAAAAGTGGCGATGTTTTGTACCGGCGGTATTCGCTGTGAGAAGTCCACGGCCTATATGCGCGAGCAAGGCTTTGAAGAGGTCTATCATTTAGAAGGCGGTATCTTAAAATACCTAGAAGAAATCCCTGCCAGTGACTCTATGTGGCAAGGCGACTGCTTTGTCTTTGACAATCGTGTGTCAGTCAATCACAACTTAGAAAAAGGCAACTACGAGCAGTGCTTTGCTTGCCGTATGCCGATTACAGCCGAGGACATGCAAAGCGCCGCCTATATCAAAGGTGAGTCGTGCCCGCATTGTATCGACAAGGCAACTGAGGAACAAAAGGCTCGATTCCGTGAGCGCGAACATCAAATGCAGCTGGCCAAAAAACGTGGTGAAGCGCATATTGGTAGCGATGTGATGGACATCATCGAAAAGCGTAAATCGGCTAAAATTGAAGCACGTCGCCAAGCAGAAGCGGCCAATAAAGCCAAAGCTTAGTTCGTTAACACCATACCCTGCTTTAAATGTTAGACGTTTAAGCGATTAGCCATAAAAAAGAGATGCCCTATTCATAGCGCATCTCTTTTTTTGTATCAGTTGTAACATTAGGGCGTGTTGAAGGTTCAACACGCCCTAAACGATCACGGTTAATTTTAGAACAAGATACGCACGCGAATGGTTTCTTCAACGTCTTTTAGTTGATCAAGCGCAGCGGTTGAATCGTTATAATCCACATCCATCACGAGATAGCCAACGTCGCCTTCTGTCATCAGGCTCTGCGCTAAGATGTTGATATGCGCCTCGGCAAACAGACGGTTGATCTGTGACAGTACGCCTGGTACGTTTTTATGGATATGTAGCAGACGATGTGAGCCTTCTTTAAACGGTATAGAAACCTCTGGGAAGTTCACCGCGGTCGCTGTATCACCTTGATCTGAGTATCTGACAAACTTATCAGCCACTTCAAGACCGATATTGGCCTGCGCTTCTTGGGTTGAGCCGCCGATATGCGGTGTCAAGATCACATTGTCAAACTTACGTAGTGGTGATTCAAACTCTTCGTCCGCTGATTTTGGCTCTTTTGGAAACACATCAACCGCAGCGCCCAAAAGCTTACCAGACTCAAGCGCGGCCGCCAAATCATCAATCTCTACGCAAGTACCACGAGCGGCGTTGATAAAGTAGCTGCCGTCTTTCATGTGTGCAAACTGCTCAGCGCCCATCATGTAGCGGGTGCTTGGGACGTCAGGCACATGCAAGGTGACGATATCAGCGGTCGATAGCAGCTCTTCCAGGCTACCCACTTGTACGGCGTTGCCCAGTGGCAACTTGGTCACGACATCATGATAGATGACTTTCATACCAAAGCTTTCGGCCAGTACAGACAACTGTGAGCCGATAGAGCCGTAACCGACGATACCGATGGTTTTGCCGCGTACTTCATGCGAGTTGGTGGCAGACTTACCCCAGCCGCCGCGATGAACGGTGGCGTTTTTTTCTGGAATGCCGCGATATAGCATGATGGCTTCTGCCAATACCAGCTCAGCCACCGAGCGGGTGTTCGAGTATGGCGCGTTAAAGACGGGGATACCTAGGTCGCGAGCCGCGTCTAGATCGACTT
Organism: Psychrobacter halodurans; assembly: GCF_017498075.1. Taxonomy (NCBI): domain Bacteria; kingdom Pseudomonadati; phylum Pseudomonadota; class Gammaproteobacteria; order Moraxellales; family Moraxellaceae; genus Psychrobacter; species Psychrobacter halodurans. Next base: position 9,884 of record NZ_JAGBKN010000025.1, on the reverse strand, counting down.
GGTTGGTACCGATACAAAAACAGCCGATACCGATGAGCTTGTGCGCATGCTCCAGCACTTCACGGGTCAGCTGCGTACGCGAACGAATACCGATAAAATGCGCATCTTTGATTTTTTCGATCAGCTCATCTTGATCTAAGGCGTGACTGATATTTTCGATGTTGTGGTAGCCCGCGTCTTTTAATACTTTTAGGGCATTGTCGTGCAGACCTTCAAGCAATAAAAAACGAATTTTGTCTTTTTCTAATGATAACGCCATATGAGAACTGTCCTATGATTGTCTTATAAGATTATCTGCTCGATAATCTATGATGGGTGAAACGAAAACAGTCCAGATATCTTACACAAAATTCCGTCTCGATGTTAGCAGATTAGATGAATTATTGATTATCTAGCCTGAAAACTATTTATGCTATAGTAAACTCTGGTAGCGACACGCTGCCAAACTGGGTTGAACTGTTTTTTTTGAGGGACCTCCCCTTATATAAACATACTTATAACTGCCGCGTTATATCCATTTAGCGATATAATAATCCCCTTTATGCATAGTACTTACCGTTTATACCGAGAGTTGACCATGACTTCTTTATCTAGCCAAAGCCCGTCTAACCCTAGTACCGCCGCCGTCCAAAGCCTTTTAGACTGTTTGCTTACAAGCCATCAGTTTGACCCAACCCAAATCAAAACCGACCCAGAAAGCCTTGAATATTGGGGCAAAGACTGGACCAAACACTTCGCCCCAGCCGCCTCTGCCATCATCTTTCCAAAGACCACCGAACAAGTACAAGCCATCGTCCTGCTTGCCAATGAGCACAACATCGTCCTCACCCCCAGTGGTGGCCGTACCGGTCTGTCGGCAGGTGCCGTTGCCGCCAATGGCGAAATCGTCGTCAGCATGGACAAAATGAACCAAATCGGCACCTTTTATCCTGCCGATCGTATGGTCGAGATTGAAGCCGGTGTCATCACCGAACAGCTGCAACAGTTCGCAGAGTCAAAAGACCTATACTACCCTGTCGACTTTGCCTCAGCAGGCTCCAGTCAAATCGGCGGCAACATCGGCACCAACGCCGGCGGCATCAAGGTCATCCGCTATGGCATGACCCGTCAATGGATCATGGGGCTCACCGTCGTCACTGGTAAAGGGGATATCTTGCAGCTCAACCGCGGCATGATAAAAAACGCCACCGGCTATGACTTGCGTCAGCTGTTTATCGGTAGTGAAGGCACCCTAGGTTTTGTCACCCATGCCCAAATCAAGCTTGAGCGTCAGCCGCAAGACTTAAACGTCATGGTACTAGGTATGGACAGCTTTAATGATGTCATGAATGTGTTATCCGCCTTTCAAGCGCAGATTGATCTGACCGCCTTTGAATTCTTTGATGACGTGGCAGTTGATAAGCTGATGGCGCACGGTCAAGTACAAGAGCCCTTTGAGTCTCGCACCAAGTTTTATACCTTACTTGAGTTTGAAGCGCCCTATGAGCCTATCATGGATAAAGCCATGGCCATCTTTGAGCATTGTATGACTGAAGGCTGGGTCGTCGATGGCGTCATGAGCCAAAGTCTGGCGCAAGCGGCAGAGCTGTGGAAGCTGCGTGAGTATATCTCTGAGACCATCTCAGTCTTTACCCCTTATAAGAACGATGTGTCAGTACTCATCAGCTATGTGCCAGAGTTTATCGCTGAGATTGATCATATCGTCGCCAGCAACTATCCAGACTTTGAGGTGTGCTGGTTTGGTCATATCGGCGATGGCAATTTGCATCTTAATATTCTAAAACCTGAAAACATGAGCAAAGATGATTTCTTTAGTGAGTGTCAAATTGTCAATAAATACGTGTTTGAGACGGTACAAAAATACGGCGGCTCGGTGTCTGCAGAGCATGGGGTGGGTATGACGAAAAAACCATATCTACACTATAGCCGCAGTGAGACTGAGATTGCGTATTTACGTGAGATTAAGAAGGTGTTTGACCCCAATAGTATTATGAATCGTGGTAAGGTGTTTGATGTGTAAGAGGTTTTTTATAAAAACAGCCCATCTATAACCATAAAAAATGACGCTAAACCTCAGAGTTTAGCGTCATTTTTCTATTATCTTTTAGCACAATAGCACCGCTTATAAAAATAACAGCACCAAACCAACGATTAATAGCACACTTAAAAACCCTTGCACCACTAAAAACGCTTGATGCGGGGCGGCGATATGACGCACCATATTGCCCAGCGCATTATAAGTAATACCAGCGGCTTTGATATGGGGCGGGCTATCAAAGGTTTTGATGAGTTGTAAAAACTGCTCGGTACGCTCAGGCGACCAGCCGTGCGGCGCAAATGGCAGATACGGTGACAACTGCGCCGCTTGCTGCTTGGTGGCAGGCGACCAAAGCCAGCGCTCCAAAAAAAGCAAACGCATGCGCCAGTCAGCAAAGCGGCGGCCACTTACCTGCCGTAACAGCAGCACCTCGACATGTTTGTGGCGATGATCGGCAAAGATACGCTGCGTCAGCGCCGCCACTTCGGCCTTCTCGCCTTCAATACATTGCAAAAAATGGCCGTTGCCATAACAGAGCGTACCGGTGATACCATGCTGCTCATTAAAATCTTGCGCATGGCCTTCTACTTCATCAAATATCGAGGCGCTTAAGCGCGAGCGCAGCGTCAGACTACTGACATACACCAACTGTACCAACGCATGATCTGCGATGTTCTCTAGTTGGCTAAATGCAGTGGTATGAGTGAGGGGCATAATAAAAATCCTAAAGGGGCACTTGTGCCGATAGCCGAAGCAAATAAGCCAAACAAGACGCTGCCTGAGTGATAACAATAATTGAGTGCACATAACTGACATCAAAGCCGGCTCACAAAAACGTAGCAAATAGTTACCACGTTAGACTGTCATTGCCCATGTGACTTGCTATCATAACCAGCAATATAGTCTTTATGACGATAAAAACGCACCGCGATATCTACAACACTCTTGGCAAATTCAGCAGGGCAGATGAGAGAGTATAATCGCACCCAAATAAATCAGATACATGGCTATTAGTCGCTCAATAAAGCGTTGTATCATTTTTATATCAGATGGACTATATCACTCTAACCCATTGTAAATATGACAATAAATCATTGTAACGACAATATTCTCTAATGGGAATATTTTTATTGCCTTTGTTACACGAAAAGCTTTTATAAAAACAGCAGATAGGAACCTTATGAGCAAGATTGAAAAAACAGACGACTTTCATTTGACGATTGCCGAGATTAAGAAAAAAGACTACCCCCAGCTAAAAGCCTTGATGGATCGCGTCTACGTCAACCTAGGCGGCGCGTGGTCAAAAAACACCATTCATACGCTCATAGACGCCTTTCCTGAAGGACAGATTGCGCTGTTTGACCATGATCAACTGATCGGCATCGTGCTATCGATGCGCGTTGACTATGCCAAGTTTTCTAACCCGCATACCTATGACGATTTGATCGGTCACAAAGAGATCATCAAAGACAATCCAAAAGGCGATGCGATTTATGGTTTGGACGCGCTGATCGACCCTGACTATCGCGGGTATCGTCTCGGACGCCGGCTGTATGATGCGCGCAAAGAGCTATGCCGTCAGCTTAACTTTCGCGCGATTTTGGCCGGTGGCCGTATTCCCAATTATCACAACCACCAAGACCTGACCCCTGGCGAGTATATCGATGCTGTCGAGTCTCGTGAGATTCACGACTCTGCGCTGTCATTTCAGCTGTCCAATGGCTTTATCGTCAAGCGTATTTTGACCGCGTACCTACCAGATGATGCCCAGTCCAAGGGCTTTGCTACGCTACTTGAGTGGGCCAATATCTATTATGAACCACAAGAATACAAGCCCAGCACCCGCAAGTCAGAGGTGCGTATCGGCGGTATTCAGTGGCAGATGCGTGAGGTTGACTCGCCTGAAGAGCTGCTACAGCAAGTGGAGTTTTTTGTCGATATCATGGCCGACTACAACTCTGACTTTGCTTGCCTGCCTGAGTTTTTTAATGCGCCGCTTATGGGGCTTTGTGAAGCCACCGACCAAAACGTCGCTATTCGATTTTTGGCCGGCTATACGGAGTGGTTTAAAAATGAGATCTCACATTTGGCAGTCAGTTACAACGTCAACGTCATCACAGGCTCGATGCCCTTACTGGATGAAGAAGACACCCTATATAATGTCAGCTACTTGTGTCGCCGTGACGGGACAGTAGAAGAGCAGCGCAAAATCCATATCACCCCGCATGAGCGCAGCGCGTGGGTCATCGAAGGCGGTGACGAGGTCAAAGTCTTTGATACGGATGCTGGACGTATCGGTATCTTGGTTTGTTATGATATCGAGTTCCCAGAGCTTGCCCGTTTGATGGCTCTAGATGACATGGATATTTTGTTTGTTCCATTTTGGACGGATACCCAAAACGGCTACCTGCGCGTACGCCACTGTGCGCAGGCACGTGCCATCGAAAACGAATGCTACGTAATGATTTGCGGCTCTGTTGGCAACTTGCCGCAGGTTGAGAGCTTAGATATTCAGTACGCCCAGTCGTCTATCTTTTCGCCATCAGATTTTGCCTTCCCTCATGACGCAATTATGGCAGAAACCACCGCAAACACTGAGATGGTTTTTTTCTCTGACTTAGATTTGGACAAGCTGATCCACGTCCGTAACGAAGGCTCGGTACATAACTTGCTTGACCGCCGCGATGACTTGTTTAGCCTAAAATGGAAGAGAAAGTCGAAAGTACCCGCCAGTCAGCTCAGCACAAGCGAGCGCCGAGAAAACTCAGGCAGCGTGCTGACCGGTGACCCACTACAAGACCGCGCACAAAAACCTTAAGCGCTTATCGTCACTCCGACATAACATCGATACAGCAATAGCGATGGACGATATTTTGAAAGTGCTCTAAAGAATTAGTATTTTAAAGCATTTAGGAATCATACGGCTGAGCATTCAGCCGTTTATTTTTATCTAGGGCATGTCCTCATTCTAAAAATAGTGATAAAAATGAGGGCACAGCCTAGCACACGCGATAACAAACAGCGACCAGACACTTTTTGATACCATGACAAGCATAGAAAAGTAGCCCTTATGACAACTGATACTGATACCACAGTGGCAAAGCCTAAAAAAACGCCACAGCAAAAAGCGCTGTCGCTTATCAAGACGATACTGATATATGGCTTGATGTTTGCCGTCATTTATACCGCGGTTAATTGGTGGCGGCAGCCAGTCATGCCTGCCAACCCGCAATTGCAGCTCACCGATTATCAAGGACAAAGCATTGACTTGGCAGCGCTCAGTAACGATAGGCCCGCGCTAGTGTACTTTTGGGGAACGTGGTGCCCAGTTTGCCGTGTGACCTCGCCGACCATAGACACGCTCGCGGCGGCCAATGACTACCCGGTGGTGACCATTGCGATCCAGTCAGGCTCTGATCAAACGCTGCATAGCTACCTGAGCGAACACAACTACCGCTTTACCACCATCAATGATCAAGAAGGCGAGATATTTGCTGACTGGCAAGGACAAGTAACGCCCTCTTATGTCATCTTAAAAGAGGGTGAGATGGCGCAAGGTCTAACGGGCATTCAGCCATTGTGGTCACTAAAATTACGCTTATGGCTGTCATCAGTTTTTTAGTTCTTGTTTTTTAGCCTTGTTCTTTTTTAGTCTTGGTTTGATGGTTTGGTTTGATGGTATAAACTATTGGTTTTGGCTAAAAACAGGACGATACCGGCCAGCTCTTTTTACCCCACTGGTTTTGTCATATAATAGCTGTCATTATTATCGCCACTTTTCTTACTATTTTGATATCGCTATATGGTATTGCAATCATCTCATTAGTATTTACGATGTAGGCAGACGCTTTTATCTGTTTGTGACGACATAAAATGATTGTAGTTGGAAGCCGCTATATTACTAACTAGCGCCGCAACCAAATACCAGTATTAATAGTGACACAGTAAGCGTAGCGTTCACGTAACATCCACACGCTATTTTAGATCAGCATGTACTCGGCTCTTTTTCCCACTTCTAACCATCATTTTATAAGATACCTTCTATGACTGACAAAAGCACCGACACCCCAAGCCACGATTATAAAGATACATTAAACCTCGCCGACACTCCGTTTGCCATGCGTGCAAACCTCGCCAAACGCGAGCCTGACTGGCTAGCGGCGTGGGAAGCCGATGATGTCTATGGCAAAATTCGTAAGGCGCGCACAGGTGCGCTAAAGTATATTTTGCATGATGGCCCTCCTTATGCCAACGGTCAGATTCACTTAGGTCATGCGGTCAATAAAGTTTTAAAAGATATCATCGTTAAGTCAAAAACGCTGTCGGGGTTTGATGCACCTTATGTTCCTGGTTGGGATTGTCATGGCCTACCTATCGAACAAAAAGTCGAAGCCAAGGTCGGCAAAGTCGGTCAAAAAGTCTCGGCCACTGAGTTTCGTGGTCTGTGCCGCGAGTATGCCAGCACCCAGATTGAGCTACAAAAAGCCGACTTTAAACGTCTGGGCGTGTTTGGTGATTGGGACAACCCCTATCTCACCATGAACTTTGCGCAGGAAGCCAATATCGTCCGTGCACTTGCGAAAATCTATGACAATGGTCACGTAACCCGCGGTATGAAGCCTGTGAACTGGTGCTTGGACTGTAGCTCTGCCCTCGCCGAAGCCGAAGTAGAATACCAAGACAAAGTCTCTGACGCCATCTACGTCAGCTTTGATATAGTGGATACCGACAAGGTAGAATCGCTAAATGGCATCGGCGATGGCATTGCTGCCATCATTTGGACGACGACGCCATGGACGCTGCCTGCCAACCAAGCCATTGCTGTGCATCCTGAGCACGACTATAGCGTGGTAGCAACGGACAAAGGCCATTTTTTATTAGCGACAGACTTGGTCGAAACTGCGCTGACCGAGCTAAAGCTTGACCACAAAGGTATCTTGGCGACCGTATCAGGACGCAAGCTTGAAGGTCTGCACGCCCAGCACCCACTGATTGAAGGGCGTCAAGTGCCGCTTATCCTAGGCGATCACGTCACCACCGATAGCGGTACAGGCCTCGTCCATACCGCGCCAGGTCATGGTCTTGACGATTATATCGTCGGTCTAAAATACAACCTACCTGTAGAAAACCCTGTGGGCGGTACGGGTGTGTATTTAGACAGCGCCGCGGTATTTGCCGGAGAGCATATCTATAAAGCCAACCCAAAAATCATCGCCACCTTGCACGAAAACGGCCACCTCGTCAGCCATACCAAAATCGAGCACAGCTACCCGCATTGCTGGCGTCACAAGTCGCCGATTATCTTCCGCGCCACCCCGCAGTGGTTTATCAATATGGAAGCTAAAGGCTTACGCGAGCGAGCGCTTGCTGATATTCCAACGGTCAAATGGACGCCAGCTTGGGGACAAAACCGCATCGAGGCGATGATGACTGACCGTCCTGACTGGTGTATCTCACGCCAGCGTACTTGGGGCGTGCCAATTACTTTCTTTACGCATAAAGAAACAGGTGAGCTGCATCCAAACACGCTGGAGCTGATGGAAGCGGCGGCACAAAAAATCGCTGATGGCGGCGTGGAAGCGTGGTTTGATGCCAGCTGTGAGGATTTTTTGGGTGATGAGGCTGCTGACTATGACAAAGCGACCGACACGCTAGACGTATGGTTTGACTCAGGAACCACGCATTTTGCTGTACTGGATCAACGCGATGAGCTGACCAACCCAGCGGATATGTATTTAGAGGGCTCAGATCAGCATCGCGGCTGGTTTCAGACCTCCTTGCTGACCTCAGAGGCGATGTACGAGCGTCCACCATTTAAGCAAGTATTGACCCATGGTTTTGTGGTAGATGAAAACGGCCGCAAGATGAGTAAGTCGCTTGGCAACATCATCACTCCGCAAGACGAGATCAATAAAACGGGCGCGGACATGCTGCGCTTATGGATTGCCTCAAGTGATTATCGTTATGAGATGAGCGCGGGTAAGACCGTGTTTAAGGGCGCGATCGACATGTATCGCCGTATCCGTAACACCTTGCGCTTTTTGCTTGCCAATACTGATGACTTTGATCCAGCGACCAACAGCGTGGCGATGGATGAGCTGGTCAGCCTTGATAAATTCATCATTGAGCGCGCGCAAACCGTGCAAGCACAAATCATCAGCGCTTATGATGCGATGGACTTTCACCAAGTCACCCAGCACGTCACCGCGTTTTGCTCGCAAGACTTGGGCAGCTTTTATTTAGATATCATCAAAGATCGCCAGTACACCACTCAGACCGATGGACAGCCGCGCCGCTCTGCCCAAACGGCGATTTATCATATCGCTCATGCGCTGATTCGCTGGATCACACCTATCTTGTCCTTTACGGCTCAAGAAGCGTGGGAAGTACTAGAAGGCAACAACGGACAAGACGCAGGTTATGTGTTTACCCAAGCGTGGTACACCTTCCCAGCATTTGAGCTGAGCGCCATCACAAGCGACGACTGGCAACGCATCATGCAGGCCAAAGACATCGTCAACAAACATATCGAAACAGCGCGTGGCGAAAAAATCATCAATGCCAACTTATCAGCGGGCGTCGATCTGTATGCCAGCGGCGCGATGCAAGAGAGCTTGGCCAAGCTTGGCGAAGAGCTACGTTTTGTCTTGATTACCAGTAGCGCAACCCTGCAGCCGATGAGTGAAGCCCCTGCTCAGAGCGCAGATTCTGGCTCAGTACCAGCAGAGAGCCATGCCGATGAGTCAAGCGACTTGCAGGTCAAAGTGAGTGCAGCCACAGGCACCAAGTGCGTACGCTGCTGGCATATCCGTGATGACATCGGCGTCGATAGCACCCATCCTGAGCTATGCGCGCGCTGCGTGACCAACGTGAGCGGTACAGGCGAGGTGCGCCACTATGCCTAATTCTGCTCCTAACCCGTCAGACTCACCTCACAAGTCGCCGCAGGTTGAGGCCGACGGCTCCCCCAAGCCGGCACATGCAACCACTGGCAGTTCATCGACGCCTAGAGGTCGCCTAACTAAGACCCCTAAGATGGTCGCCAATGGCAGTCGCGCCTTTATGTGGTATGCGTTATCGCTGGTGGTGATCATCATCGACCAGTGGAGCAAATGGCTGGCTGAGACCACGCTCAATTTTCTTGAGCCTGTGCCAGTGTTAGAGCCGTTTCTCAACTGGACACTGGCTTACAACTATGGCGCCGCGTTTAGCTTTTTGGCCGATGCAGGCGGCTGGCAAAAGTGGTTTTTTGCGGGACTGGCGCTGGTGATGTCGCTGTTTTTGATCGGCTATCTAATCAAAGCGCCGCGGCAAGCCAAGCTGCTATCGACAGGACTGGCGCTGGTGCTTGGCGGTGCCATTGGCAACCTGATTGATCGCTTACTACATGGCCATGTGATTGACTTTATTCATGTGCATTATGCTGATGTGTGGCATTATCCGATTTTTAATATTGCAGATATTGCTATCTGTATTGGCGTCGTGTTCATCGTCATCGACATGCTATTTTTGGAAAAAAAGCGTGAAATGCCGCGGTCATGATTGCGTGTAGTTAGATAGACCAGTTTAACTTATAAATCAAAAAGGTGGGTTACGCAGTCGTAGCCCACCTTTTTTGTTTACCCTAAACTCTACGTTTCTATTCTAAATTTTTGACTTATTGTAAAAAGACAAAACTCATTAAATTCTATTAAATTTTCTGCAACTTCCTTAGGGCGTGTCTTCAATTCACTCGCTAGTTATCTAAATGTGCTAAAAATGGCCAAATTTTGCCAAACATCGTCAAATAGCGGGTTTATATCCCGATATTAACGGCGCTATTTTCCTTGTTTGACCGCAATTTATC
>NZ_JAGBKN010000024.1:0-37797 GCF_017498075.1 Psychrobacter halodurans | reverse complement strand
TGGCTCCGGCCATGTGAGAGTAGGTCATCGTCAGCTCCCTATTCCTAAAAAGCCCCCTTCTACGTGAGTAGAAGGGGGCTTTTTTTTTGCGTGGGTTTTATTAAATTTAAGATGACTCTTATTATTCATTGGTATTAAAGAAGGCAGGATTTTACTTTTCGCTATTTTTAAATTGTTAGTTCCTAATATTAGTGGTAGATTCGATTATCAATAAAATATCTATACTTAAAAAATAAAACTATTTATCTTAAGGTTAAAGAGAAACATGGTTCAGAAGACTAATGATCAAATTATACTTGAGCAAATATTAAAAGAGAGATGTGCTGAATCGGGGGATGAAATATCATTACCTGATTATTTCGAGATCTATTCAGCTTCAGAAATATTAAAAGATTATGATTTAACATATGATGATATTGATTATGGAATAGTAGGGAAAGGTGGTGATGGTGGTATTGATTCAATATACACATTTATAAATGGAGAACAACTCAAAGAAGACACAGACATAAATTCTAACCAGAAGAAAAATCATATTGAACTTATTTTAATTCAATCTAAAACTTCAGCAAATTTCAAAGAAGATGCAATTATAAAATTTAGAGAGTCCGCTCAGGATTTATTTAACTTATCTAATGACCCTGATGAATTTTCTTCAAGATACAGTGCTGATTTGATTGACAAAATAAAATTATTTAGAGAATCATATTCTAAATTAGCGAAAACATTTCCTGTAATTGAAGTTAGCTACTTCTATGCGAATCAAGGCGATGAAGTTCATCCTAATGTAAATGGTAAAGTTAACAAGCTACGTGAGGATATTTCTAAACTTTTTAGTGGTGCCAAGTTTTCTTTTGAGTTTGTTGGCGCCACTAAATTATTGGAGATGACCCGTAATGTACCCTCAACATCTAGAAACCTAGAATTAGCTGAGTCACCTATAGGTACAACAGCGGGAAGCTATCTTTGTTTAGTTAATTTATCCAAGTATTACGAGTTTATATCAGATACAGGATCATTAGTTCGTAGTATATTTGAGTCAAATGTACGAGATTACCAAGGTAGTGTTGTTGTTAATACAGGTATACGCAATACTTTGTCGAACGTTAATTCTGAGAATTTTTGGTATTTGAATAATGGAGTAACGATTATAACACCCAAAGCAGTTATGGCGGGGAAGCAGCTTACAATTGAAGACCCTCAAATAGTTAATGGTTTGCAAACATCCCATGAAATATATCAGCATTTCTCACAGTTGGATGATCATACGGGAGATGATAGGGCTGTATTAGTTCGAGTCATTTGTGAAGAAGATGAAGATGCTAGAGATAGAATTATACGTGCAACAAATAGTCAGACGTCTATTCCTCCAGCTTCCTTAAGAAGTTCAGATGATATACATCGAAACATTGAGGATTTTCTTAAAGCAAATGACTATTATTATGATCGTAAAAAAAATTACTATAAAAATCAGGGCATGCCTGTATCTAAAATCATTAGCATTCCATATATGGCTCAGACGATGATGGCAATAACTTTACTTAAGCCTGATAGTGCGAGAGCTAGGCCTTCAACGTTAATAAATTCGGATACGGAATATAAGCGTATATTCAGTCTAGATCTTCCTATTGATATATATCTCAAAGCTATTCAGATTATGAAGGCCGTAGAAAACTTTTTGAAACCTGAGAATTGTGGAAGAGAGCTGGAGCGAAAAACTATTACTAATATAAAATTTTATGTAGCTATGGTTGTCAGTATAAAGTACGTTGGTGGTAAAAAAAATATAAGTGAAAAACTAGGTGCTATCCCTTCAGTTGAATTGACAAATGAAATTCTTCAAGAGTCATTGGATTGCGTTCTAAATGAATTTAATGCTCTTGGGGCAACTGATCAAGTTGCTAAAGGTTCAGAGCTAGTAGCTAAGCTCTTAGAGTAATAGTCTCTCTATAAAAAAGCCCATATTAGCGAACTAATACGGGCTTTAGCATGTAATAAAGTATCTAACTAACTAGACTAACAACTAAGCCCCTTCACCAAACTTGCTACTTTGGAAATCAGTGACGGCTTGCATGATTTCTTGCTGACTGTTCATGACAAAAGGGCCGTATTGCACAATCGGCTCGCGTAGTGGACGACCAGTCATTAAAATCACTTTGGTATCCTCACTACTATCAGCGGTAATAGTTACGCCATCGGCATCTTTGTCATTTTTTAAGATAGCCATGGTCTTAGTCGGCACGGTTTCGCCTTCGATATTTACCGTACCGCGATACACAAAGGCAAACGCGTTGTGATCAGCCGGAATGGCTTGGCTGAAGCTCGTGCCTGCTGGTAGATGGATATCCAAGTACGTCGGCTCAGTGATATCGCGGGTGACTGCACCTTCTACGCCGTGCGATGTACCTGCAATTACCGTGACGTCTACGCCATCTTCGGTGGTGTATTTAGGCAAGTCCTCACTTTGGAAGTCTTTATACCAAGGGTCGTTCATTTTGTCTTTGGCTGGTAGATTAAGCCACAGCTGAAAACCTTCCATCGCACCGTCTTCTTGTTCCGGCAGCTCCGAATGGATCACGCCGCTAGCTGCCGTCATCCACTGCACGCCGCCATTTTGTAATAACCCTTCGTTGCCGGCGCTATCACGATGGCGCATACGTCCCGTAATCATATAGGTAATAGTCTCAAAGCCACGATGCGGATGGTTTGGGAACCCAGCGACATAATCGTCTGGATTGTCACTTTTAAAGTTATCAAGCATCAGATAAGGATCAAGGCGCTGTTGCAGCTGCTGGGTGAGCACGCGAGTTAATTTAACGCCAGCACCGTCTTGGGTATCAACCCCAGCGTGTAGCTGCTCGATTTGACGTGAGTGAGTGACGGTGTCTTTTACGCTATTTGTTGGGCTGTTATCCATTGTACTCTCCTACATTTTTAATGACTACTCGTATATATTTGAAGATGTGGATATAAAATTCAATAGCGACTATGTAGTTCGTCTATAATAGTTTGAGTCGTTATTAAACGCATATTAACTATTTTTCATTGATTAAAACAGCTCTCCTGTCTCAGCCACTTCGTTAAAATCAAAGCCTAGCTGCTCGTTTTTGCGCTGGCGCATCTGCTCGATACGCTGTCTGCGCCCATTGACCAGTCGTAGTACTTCACGGCGCTGTTCTGTTGTCATATCATGCCATAGCTGACGCTCTGTACGACTACGCAGACAGCCAAAGCAATAGCCTTTTTTATTGCTTTGACAGACACCAATACAGGGATTGGCAATCTCGAACAGTTCAAACTGCTGATTCATGGCAGCTCCATTGCTATTGTCGTTAGTCCTTTTACTTATATCGTCGTATAGTCAGATACTGTTATTATGGTGCAAATACTGAATAATAGTGTGCCGTTTTAGTGTTATTGTTTTGCTTGCGGCAGTGCTATGCTGGGTTTTTATTATCGAGATAAAACCATCTTAACAAAACCAATAAGTGAGATGATACGTGAATATTATTTATATCCATGGCTTAGACAGTGATGCCAATTCTATAAAAGGCTCGCTATTAGAGGAGTATTGTCGCCAGTATGATCCTGATATCAAGGTGTTACGCCCTGATCTAAATAAGACGCCAGATCAAGTGTTTGACCAGATGCTGTCGTTAATCGATAGTGTGGCAAGCAAAAACCCTTATGGTCAAGATACGGTCTTGGTCGGTAGTTCATTAGGCGGGTATTTTGCTACGTTGCTCAGTAACCATACCGGCTGTCCGGCGCTTTTATTAAACCCTAGTATACAGCCGCATCAGACACTGCAGCGATTTAAGTATAACGCTGAGACTAAGGATGACGGTGCGAAGGGCGAGGCATCCGAGGTGCTATACACCACTTTGGGTGGTTGGCGCATCACGAATGCTGATTTGGAGTGGTTTGCGTGCCATCAGCTATCGAACCTTAACTATCCTAAAAGAGTAGTCGCGCTAATCAAAGAGGGTGATGAGTTGCTCAATAGCAGTCTTTCTGCCAGCTTCTATAGGGAGCAAGGAGCGACGGTCAATATGCAAAAAGGCGGCGATCATCGCTTTAGTGATTTTAAAACACAATTGCCCAAAGTCATCGAGGTCATACAGCAATTGGTCAAAGGTCGCTTGGTTTAAAGAGACGACATTATCTGACGTGAGCGACTGAGTATTGACCTTAATGGCGTTATTTTTCGTTATAATGGTTGTATAGAATTCATCGTATATAAACAGTTAAGGATGCATTTGTGAGTCAATATAATGCGCAATCGTTAGAAGTTTTAGAAGGGCTGGAGCCGGTACGCCGTCGCCCCGGGATGTATACTGACACTACCCGTCCCAATCATTTGGCCCAAGAAGTCATCGATAACTCCGTCGATGAAGCGCTGGCAGGGTATGCCAAAACCATCAAAGTACAGCTGCATAGCGACGGATCGCTATCGGTCGAAGATGATGGCCGCGGTATGCCAACCGATATCCATCCTGAGTTTGGTCAGTCAGGTATTGAGCTGATTTTGACGCGTCTACACGCAGGCGGTAAGTTTTCGACCTCCAATTATGAGGTGTCGGGCGGGTTGCACGGTGTCGGTATCTCTGTGGTCAATGCGCTATCAACACGCGTTGAGGTCACAGTATGGCGCGATAGTACGCAGTTTGCGATGGCGTTTGAAAATGGCGCAGCGGTGACGCCGTTGACTAAATCTGTCAGCTCCAATAAACGCAAACGCGGTACTCGGGTGCAGTTTTGGGCCGATGGCAGTTTTTTTGATACGCCGAAATTCAATGTCAAACAGCTCAAGCATAACCTAAAAGCCAAGGCGGTATTGGCCGCTGGTCTGACGATTGAGTTTGTCGATGATATCAATGACGAAAAAGTCGTCTGGCAGTTTACCGATGGGGTGGTTGAGTACCTCAGTGAGCAGCTAGATGGACTTGAGACCCTGCCACCTGAGCCATTTTATTATAATCATGAGGCAAAAGACGGCGAGCGCGCGGGTATTACCTTTGCTTTATCGTGGCTGCCTGAGGGTGGTACGCCGATACAAGAGAGCTATGTCAACTTGATTCCAACTGCGCAAGGCGGCACGCATGTCAATGGCCTGCGTACTGGTATCTTAGAGGCGCTGCGTGAGTTTTGTGATATTCATAATCTGCTACCACGAAATGTGAAACTGACAGCGGAAGACGTCTGGGATGGGGTCAATTATATCTTGTCCCTTAAATTTTCAGAGCCGCAGTTTTCGGGCCAGACCAAAGAACGTCTATCCAGTCGTGAAGCTGCTGGAGCGGTTCAGACTTTGGCAAAAGATGCTTTTAGCTTGTGGCTAAACCAGCACGCCGATATGGGTACTCAGATTGCAGAGCTGGCCATAAATAAGGCTGGTCGTCGCCTAAAGTCTGCGAAAAAAGTGGCTCGCAAAAAAATCACCCAAGGGCCTGCACTACCGGGAAAACTGGCCGACTGCCGAGGTGATCTGCGTGATGGCGCCGAGCTATTCTTAGTAGAAGGGGACTCAGCGGGCGGCTCCGCTAAGCAAGCACGTGATCGACATTATCAAGCGATATTGCCGCTGCGTGGTAAGATTCTAAATACATGGGAAGTGTCATCAGATACGGTGCTGTCGAGCCAAGAGATTCATGATATCGCCATCGCTATTGGTGTCGATCCTGCTTCGGATGATTTATCCGAGCTGCGTTATGACAAAATATGTATCCTCGCCGATGCCGACTCTGATGGCTTACATATTGCGACGCTGATTTGTGCGTTGTTTGTCAAACACTTTCCAGCACTGGTTGATGCTGGGCATTTGTTTGTCGCAATGCCGCCACTGTACCGAGTGGACGTGGGCAAAGCGGTACACTATGCACTAGACGAGGCAGAACTTGAACATATCTTGGCCAATGTACCCGGTAATAAAAAACCTCAAATCACACGGTTTAAAGGGTTGGGTGAGATGAGTGCTGAGCAACTGCGTGAAACCACTATGAATCGTGATACTCGTCGTCTGATACAGTTAGATATGGATGATATGACCTTGACGAATGGCGTCATGGATATGCTGTTGGCCAAAAAACGCGCGTCTGATCGCAAGTCTTGGCTTGAGAATAAGGGCAACTTAGCCGATATCTCTGTATAGACTGTGTCCTAGCACGCTGCAAAATTGAGTCTGGTCGAGCTGGGTTAGTGGTATGATAATAATCTCTTACTTTATAAAGCGGTGCCGTTATGACATCCAAGACAACACGCTCTGTTAGAGCATCTTCCCAACTACCTAAGCTGAAGAAAAAGGACATCGGTGATTTGGTACCAAGACGTGGCAGCAAGCTTGCGTCCAAGATTGCATCCGCCTTACTCAAAGCGTCTGGCTGGCGTACAGTAGGTGAGATTCCAAATATCTCACAAGCAGTAGTGTTGGCGCTGCCTCACACTTCTAATGTCGACGGGATTTATGCGATTCCTAGTCTGTTTGCACTGGATCTAAAGATCAGTATCATGGGCAAACACACTTTATTTAAGCGGCCTGTATTTGCCCAGTTGTTAAATTGGATAGGTGTGATTCCGATTGATCGGGGCAACAAAGGCTCGGTACTACAAGCGAGTATCGATAAGTTTAAAACTGGTCAGCCACTGTTTTTGGGTTTGGCACCAGAGGGCACGCGCCAGTACACCAAAGGCTGGAAGTCGGGATTTTATTACTTGGCAATGGGTGCGGGCGTGCCTATATTGCCAGTGGCGATGGATTATAAAACCAAAGAGATACGTTTTATGTCGCCCATTTATCCGAGTGGCGATATCGACGCTGATTTGCCAAAAATTTATGCGCAGTACAAAGGGGTGGTGCCCAGACATCCTGAGCGCTTGTCGCAGCCTCTGCAAGACATCAATCGCGCGACAGATTAAGCGCTATGGGTTTTATGCGCCGCGCAGGCTTTGAGGTTTTATATAAAACCAGCCCCTGATATTTGATGATATCAGGGGCTGGTTTTTATGAGAAAGACAGGGGCCGCTGGCTATTAGCGAGCGAGGTATCAGTAATTATGAGGTTTGATGGTGTTTGATTGATGGCTGGATCAAAACTGTGGCTGGCCGTTTGAGGCACTGACGCCGCCATCGACGGGTAAGTTGACCCCCGTAATCATCGCCGCGTCGTGACTGGCCAAAAAAGTAATGGCGGCAGCAATATCGTTTGGTGTCGCTAAGCGGCCGAGTGGACAGCGCGCCAAAAACTTATCGGTTTTATTGTCGTTGTTTTGAATGGCGCTGCTCATGTCAGTTTTGGTAACGCTGGGATTGACCGCATTGACCCGCACGCCATCTGGCCCATGGTCTAAGGCTAGCGTGCGGGTGAGGTTGGTCACTCCGGCTTTAGCAGCGTTATAAGCGGCCATGTTCCAGTCGCCGCCGACCCCTGAGAGCGAGGAGACATTGACGATGTTGCCCTTGGTCGCAATCAGATGCGGCATGGCGGCTTGCGAGACATAAAACGTACCATTTAGATTGACATCGATGGCAGCTCGCCAGTCTTCGGCTGACAAGTCAGTGATTTTCCCTTGCATGGCTTTGCCAGCGTTATTGACCAAAATATCAATCTGTTCAAACTTATCGACGGCGCGTTTGATCATCTCTTGTACTTGGCTTTGTATGCTGATATCACAAGTGATGGTCAGATAGTTATCGGTATGAATCCACGTACGGTCTTGTGGAAACTCTTTTGCAGTCTCTTCTAAGGTTTCAGCGGTACGACCGACCAAGACGACATTGGCACCTTCTTGGGCAAAACGTATAGCAGTCGCCCGGCCAATACCTGAGCCTGCGCCTGTGACGATGACGGTTTTTTCTTTAAAGCGTTTCATGGTATTCAATCCTTGTTATTATATGACAGTCATGGGCGGTGTGAGCCGAGTATCCTTGAGGTGTCAGATGTGACAGATGCTGAGGGGATAAAAGACCATCAGCTGTATCGAGTCGCGTCTGGCTCATCTCGTCAAATCCCTAAACTATAGAAAGATGCACGTAAGCGCTGCTGTGCTGATATCATCATAACAACTCATTGCGGTGAAAGCGACTGTGTCTCATGACGCTTATGTCGTTTAATTTTTCATAATATTTAGGGCGTGTTGAACACGCCATAATCATAAAAGGTTGAAACGGTGGCTGATTTGACTGACATAACCTAGGATCTGGCTTGCTACCTGCAGGGCGCAGCGGCAGGCGTAAGCGTTGGCGATATGCAGGCAGTGACGCGTCAATATAACGCCTACTATGACGCGCGGCAATCCTGCTATCAGCTGCCGCTTGGGCGGTTGCAACGGTTGGATCTGACACTGTATCTACCAAGACATAGTAGCGCAAAGACTATTAAGTCGGCGCGAACGGCGACGCTAAAGGCAGTGCTGGCATGGTATAAGACTTCTTGCGTCGCGGATAGCAAGGACAATCAACATAAGCATGATCGAAGCGATAACGGTCAAAGCGATAATCAAAGCGATAATCAAAATCATGACAAGAAAAGCCGCCGCGATGTATTGGTCTTTGATATCGTCTTTTTCGATGAGACAGAGATGAGCGCTGATATACCGACACTCTCACCGCAACAGCGCTTAGCAAATCGCCTGACGCATCATTTTGATACTGCTTATTTTATGGAAGATTTGGTCATCGATATGAGTGGTGAACCGCGGCCGCTACAAATCTTCAGTCATGTTGACTGGCAGAAGCTGTCGTCAACGCTACAGACGCCTTGTGAGCTATGGCGGTTTTTGCGCTATTATTTACAGCAGCTCCAGCAGTCACTTAGCGATCAGCACGCACATTTTGAAAGGGTGGCAGATTTGGTCACTCAGTTTTTGTACAGCCCGTCTGTATTTACTCATGCCATCACCATTGATAATGCCCTTATAAAAGCGGGCGTGCAAGATGCGCCCAATGCGGCGTTGATCGCCATGACGCTGGCGCACAAAAATCAAAGTACGACAGCGCAGATGTATCAGCAGCACATGGCACAAGCTGCCACACTATGGTCACAGCTAAGCGGCCAGATGATAGCGATGTGCCGAGATGAGCGACTGAGCAATAGCGCCCAAATGTCCTCAGAGGTTGATTTTTTATATTGGCAGCAGCAGCTACTCGACGAGTCATTGTTTTCACGTCATGAGCTGGTACGCACTTTATACCGACATCCAAAGCAACCAGACAGCCTAAAAAGCGCCGGTTACGTGGTACATCAGCACTCGTATGAGAGTCTGGGTCGGCATTATGTGCTGATATTTTATGGCCAAAATCAGGAAGGGCAGCATAGCAAACAAGCCATTCAGCCAAACTTGGCAAAAATTGCTCAAGATGTGGCCACGCGCTTACCGATAGCAGCGCTGCATCATGTCATTATTTTGGGGGTGGAATTTATCAATGAAGGGCAAGAAACCTTTATCGATATTGATTTGTGGATTCAACCCGTTGCGACCATGACCCAGCGTGAGCGCCAACTCACCAAGCAGATACAACAGCTGCAACAGCAAAAAGTGCCAAAACCGAAATTGTCAAAATATAAAGTGCCAGTGGCAGGCACTTCTGCGGATAACGGCCATTCAGCAGAAGCCCTGCCACAAGTTCGCTTGAACCTCACCATTCCGGCGCGTAAAAGTAATAAATAGCACTATTGATAGCGACTGATAGGTATAAAACACACATTTATGCCCACAAAAAAAGACAGCCTAAGCTGTCTTTTTTTGTTTAAGCGAGCATACAACTGATGAATTTATCTCAAGAATACATATTTCGAGAGCAAATTACTTATTATTGATATCGTCGTTTAGACCGCTACCTGGTAGCAAGTTGTTATTGTCGATATCTGCATCAGTGATACTACCATCGGTAACATCGTTATCGATATCAGCGGTGTCGATAGCATCGGTATCGACGCGAGTGGTATCGACGACATCAGTGTGAGTATCAGTGGTCTTCGTTGCCGCTGATGGGGTGTTTTCGCGGACAGCATCAGCAAACTTCTCACGAGTCGATGCACTCGGCTGTAGTGTAGCCTTGGCTTTGGCTTCATCTTGCTCTTTGTCCATTTTGTCTTGCATTTTACGTAAGAAGCGAGCGGCTGCTTCTTGACCACCTAGACCGAACGAGAGAGCAAAGGCCACGGCAACTGCGCCTAGTGTCAGACCAAAGGCTAGGTTGACGATAGAGTCAGCAATGCCCATCGCTTTTAGACCCATAGCAAGTACGAGACCCATGATTAAGACGCGCACGATGTTTGCTAAGAACTGTGAGCCTTGCTCAGAGCGCTCCACCACACCCGCGATGATGTTGGCAAGCCAAAAGCCGATGAACAGAATAATCGCGCCCAAGATAATGTTGGCACCAAAGGCGATAAACATCGCGATGATGGCTGAGATTGGCTCAAAGCCTAATAAATCAGCGGCAGCGATAGCGGCAAATAACATGGCAAAAAAGACAATGGCATAACCGACAAGATCAGAGACTTTCTTATCACCCATGGTTTCTTGTAGGCCAACCTTGGCAGGTATCTGATTGATCTCTGTGTTTTCAATCAAACCTTTGATGATATTGGCAACCATACGCACCACATAAAACGTCACCACTAAGATAGCCGCTGCCATAAAGATGTTTGGCAACGCTTCCATGATTTTGTTTAGCATATTGGTCGCTGGGCGCGAAATTACTTCGATTTTTAAAGCGTTTAAGGCCGCGATAATCGTCGGGATAATCACCACTAAAAATGCCAAAGACCCTGCAATATTCGGTAGGCTGTTTTTTTCGCTTAAGCCTGCTTTTGAGGCCAGCTCTTGTATATTAAAGGTAGACACAAGATTGGTGACGATACCGCGCACCACTTTTGCAATGATGTAGCCGACGACAAAAACCACGCCAGCAATGATGATGTTAGGGATAAAGCTAAAGATTTTATCAACCATGTTGGTCAATGGCGCAAACAAACCATCAAGCTCTAATTGACCGAGTACCATGGTCAATACCACCAATAAGATGAACCAATAAACCATATCGGCTATCGTGCTGCTCATGGGTTTTACGCCTGCTTGTGCACTTAGGCGTTCATCCATCGAGGTTTTAGCAAGGGCGGCATTGATAGCGGTACGTGCCACAGTGGCGACGACCCAACCGATCACCCCAACAGCGATAGCGCCGATCAGATTAGGGATAAAGGCCAGCACTTGATTGACCATATTGGCAAATGGTGTCGAAATGGAGTTTAGATTCAATTGGTTCAACGCTCCAGAAATGGCGATGATAAAGATAAACCAAAATACGATTTTAGAGATGATGCCTTCTAAATCGTAGGTTTTGCCGGTTGAAGAATTCATGCGTTGGTTGAGATTCACCTTAGATAGTACATTGCGAACCAAAGCCGCGATACCCAGTGCGACAAGCCAACCAATAATAAATATCAAAATGGCCCCAATGATGGAACCAATAGGCCCACCCAGATAACCGTTAAAAGACGCAAACATTGGATTCATCTTATCCTCCTTTAATCATCATATAAAAGCCGCCGAATGATAGGCTAGGTACTGCTATCAGCGAGCGAAACCAACATAGATGGTTATGATAAATATTTTTTAAGTCAGTTATGCGGTGATATTATAATTTTTAAGTGTAAAAATTCATCGAAAAAACATCGGCTTATCTTGTGCTAATTGCTATACCACCAATGTCATATCATCCATGATAAAGAGTTACACTCGGTTACTTATCACCTGAACTCATTCAGCTTAGCTGATGTATTAGGGGATTTAAAGATAGAAAGCTTAACGTGTTACTGTATTTGTGTGATAACTTGTTATCGTGACAGGAAATATTAACACAGACTGTACATTCGCCCGATAATTTTTTGCCAAACATGGCTCCTAAAACCAAGATTTGCTATCATAGGAACATGTGACATCTTGCCACTATTCTTACAATTTGAGAGTACTTTATGAAAAAAATCACTACCTTAAGCGTTGGTGCACTTGCTAGCGCTATGTTGTTAGTTACAGGCTGTAGCACCAATAACGGCAATCAAGAAACCGCGGCGCAAAGCATCTCAATCACTGAGCAAAGCTCGGCGAACGAAAAAGTAGGCTATAGCTTGGGTTATATGATGGCCGAAGGTAACAAAGAAGCGGTCGGTGATCTAAATCTTGATACTTTTGAGCAAGGCTTTCGCGATGGCTATGAAGGCAACGACTCAGCACTGACCCAAGAGCAGATGCAACAAGTCTTGATGGATTATCAAAAAGAGCAAGAAGAAAAATTTGTTAAAGACATGGAAGCCAAAGCCACAGAAAACAAAGCGGCAGGCGAAGCCTTCTTAGCAGAAAACGCTAAGAAAGAAGGCGTAAAAGAAACCTCTTCTGGTCTGCAGTACAAGGTCATCGAAGCAGGTACAGGCAAATCACCAAAAGCCACCGATGTGGTCGAAGTCAATTACGAAGGTAAGCTGATCGACGGTACAGTATTTGATAGCTCATACGAGCGCGGCGAGCCAATTGAGTTCCCACTCAATCAAGTCATCGCGGGCTGGACAGAAGGTCTGCAGCTGATGAAAGAGGGCGGCAAATACGAGTTTTATATCCCATCTGACATCGCGTATGGTGAAGCGGGTAACGCGGGTATCGAGCCAAACAGTACGCTTATCTTTACGGTTGAGCTATTAAACGTAAAATAATGCATTAGGGCCACTCATTGCTTTTAGTGTTATGTTTGACATTGATAGGCTGATACCTGTGCGAGATTGTCTCTAGCAGGTGTCATTTATAAGGCATTACTTATAAAGTGCCATTTATAAAGCGACATTGATAAAGTATCAGTGACCAACTAAAAAGCTACCTTACCAATTTTTAGCGTTGATAAAAAAGCCCTCATTTATAAATGAGGGCTTTTTTGGTTTGGCGCGGCGGTTGACTAAAGCCTGCCTAGATTATAAGGTTTTTTGAAAGACCTTAGAGTTACGACCGTTGTTGTACTTTTCGCGGCGCGCAGCGGGCAGGGCGCTGGCATCGACTTCGGCAAAACCGTGCTCGACAAACCAATGGGCGGTGCGAGTCGTCAAAACAAAGAGCTTGTGTAGGCCATGGCTACGTGCTTGCTGCTCGATAAATGCCAGCAAATCATTGCCGCGGCTGCCGTTACGGTATTCGGCATGGACGGCGACGCAAGCGACCTCTGCTGAGTCGTCATCGAGTGGGTATAAAGCGGCGCAGCCTAAAATCATGCCATCACGCTCGATGACGCTGTAGTTGTCGATTTCTTGCTCGAGGCGCTCACGCGAGCGAGCCACCAAGATGCCTTGCTCTTCGAGTGGCGTCAAAAGCTCGAGCAGGCCGACCACGTCATCGATGTTGGCGTGGCGGATTTCTTCATAAGGGTCGTGGCTGATTAGGGTGCCAGAGCCATCACGGGTGAATAGCTCTTCGAGGAGTGCGCCGTTTTTGGCGTATGAGATGATGTGCGTGCGATGGACACCTTGGCGGCAAGCCACACTGGCACAGTGTAAGAAATAATTGATCTCACAGTTTAGGTCGCGGTCGCGTAAGAAGCGATCGACTTCGTTTGGAATCATCTCTCGTAGCAAGCGATCATTGTCATTGATGCCGGCTTCTTCGCCTAAGAAAATAAGCTTATCGGCACCCAAGCTCACTGCGGTGCTAAGCGCCACGTCTTCGGCGAGCAAATTAAACACTTCGCCTGTCGCTGAGTAGCCCATCGAGCCCAATATCACGATATGGTCGTGGAGCAGATTGTTTTTGATGGCTTCAACATCGATCGAGCGTACTTCGCCTGTCATTTGGTAGTCGACGCCATCACGAACGCCATAAGGCCGCGCTGTGACAAAGTTGCCAGAAATCGCATCGATACGAGAGCCGTACATGGGCGAGTTGGCCAAGCCCATCGATAGCTGCGCTTCGATCTGTAGGCGGATGGCACCGACCGCCTGTAAGATGGCCGGCATCGCTTCTCGCGGCGTGACACGAATATCTTGATGCAGGGGCGAGGTGATGGCGGCGTCTTTTAAGTTTTTTTCGATTTGTGGCCTAGATCCATGCACCAGCACCAGCTTGATACCTAAGCTATGGAGTAAGGCAAAGTCATGGATTAGGGTGCTAAAATTTGGATGGTTGACCGCTTCACCACCAAACATAATCACGAACGTTTTGCCGCGATGCGTATTGATGTAAGGGGCTGAGTTGCGAAACCAATGAACGTATTCAGGATTGATCTGTGGCATGGCGCTAGTAGTCATAATAGGGGCAGTTGTGGTTAGAATAAAAAAGGCGCGGCAAACAAGCCGATCGCTAAAGAATTACCATAGCAAAAAACGCCGTTATGAGCCATCTTTTATTTCAGTGGTGTTCATCATTTTCAGAGCCGATGCACTATATACACAACCGCAACACGGGGCTTATGTACAGCTATAGGGTTTTTGCTATGCTAAACGCTATTGCTTTACAGACCGCGAACGAAGATAATCAAGAAAAATAAATGCCGCCTTTGGCATGCAACTATAGTAGATTCAATTTAAAAATGTTATAGCGCTACTGGTATAAATTTTCCTTGCGTGCTGTATACACAGAGGCTGCGAAAAATTCATCCCAGTAGCGCTTTGGAACTTATGACAGTTTTGTTTTGAACTGACTATATACTGCCCAATGCCGGAGAGCCACGCGCACATCAAAAGATGAGCGAGCGTCATACCGATAGTGAAGCGGTAGCGCGGCGTTTTATCGATATATCAACGAGGGATAATGAACACCATGAAAAAAACCAACCACTTTGCCAGTCCATTTAGCGCATGGAGCGGACATCGCTTATTTCACGTTGTTGCCGGTACGCTTATCGGCGCAATGGTCGTCACGCAAGCCTCGGCCATGTTGCCAACGCCAGAGCAGACGGTAGACGCTTCAGCTGCGGTGCAAACGAGTACTAGCAATGCGGGTAACTCAAGCGCTCAAGCAGTCACTAGTAAAATCACCGCCTCTTTGGTCAGTGTCGATGCCAATGGCGAAGAAGTGCTGGTACCAGTCAACGCCAACACCCGGCTGCAGTCAGGCAATGTGCTGGAGTATCAAGGGTACTTTACCAATACCAACTCTGACCGCGTGCGTAAGATGACCGTGACCATGACTATACCTGAGCAGGTCGAGCTGCTGCGTACAGTAGCGCCTGATTTTCCATACGGTAGTGTCGATGGCAACACCTTTGCTCGCATGCCGCTGCGTACTCGCGTAGACAATCAACTGGTCGATGTCGATCTCAAGCACTACAAAGCCGTACGCTGGGATTTGCAGGGCGTCGGGCTCAATGACACCGTGGCAGTAAAATACCGTGCACGCGTCAAGTAGCCTCGCAGCCGGCGATGATGATATGACTGCTCGTTAAGTCATGGCATCACATTATTTATATAGTCATTTTTATAGTGTATTAACGATAGATAAATGAATAAAAAGCACTGCAATGTATCAATTGTGGTGCTTTTATCATATTAGGCATCTTTTTGCAGCACGTGCGCACGACACGCCCTAGTCAGTTCAAAATAAAGTGGTTATCTGTGTAAGCGCGCGACTGAATCGAAGGCATGCAGTACGCAAGTAAAGTTTATATCAGGAACGCTATGTCATTGTTAGAAAGGGTCGACTGCTAGATACCGTGTTATCAAATCGCTTGGCATAATCGATGGTGTTGTCAGTTATAATAAAGTCAGCCAGTGATTTATAGTGTGATGATAATACTCGCTTTTGTCGATGGAAATAAAAAATTGTTAGGATCTTCGATGACCACATCCGCCAATCAGTCCCTCAGTCATTTTACCGCACCTGCACGGCCAGCAGGCGCAGGCTCGCCATTAGATATGCCAGTGACTGCGCTGGCGGGTGTTGGGACAAAGGTCGCTGCGCAGTTGGCACAGTTGAATATCAAGCGGATATTTGATCTGCTGCTCCATCTGCCGCGCGATTATGAAGATCGTAGTCGCTTGGTGGCCATCGCTGACGTGGAGCACGGGCAAGCGGCGTTGATTACGGGACGTGTGGTGCATGTCGATACCAAACGAAATGGCATGACCGTCATTGTCGATGATGATACAGGCACGATTTCTCTGCGATTTTTTAAGGTCTATCGTGGTCTTGCTCAGACCATGAGTGTAGGTACGCGGCTGCAACTGTTTGGTGAGGTCAAAGTCAGCCGCTATGGCAAGCAGATGCACCATCCTGAATATCAGGTGCTAACTGATAGTACTGCCATCACCAATACCGGCCTGCAACCCATTTATCCTACTGTCAAAGGCTTGCATCAAAACAAATTGCGCACTTTGATTAAGCTGGCTCTCCAGACGGTGCGCAGCCAAGGTCTGCCGATGACGCTATTTACGCCAGCGGATTTTGCGGTAGTGGCAGATTTGCCATTGGTGCCTTTTGCGCCAAAACCGGCAGTGACCGCAGAGATCGACTATCCAGACGATATATTTTCAACGCTTGCGCGGCGTGTGCCAGATCATACTCTAGCTCATGGTGCCGATGAGTCCAGCAGCGCTGCTAGTACGGCCAATAATAATGTCTATAACTTGACGATATTTGAAGCATTGGTCCTGCTACATACCCCGCCCACTTATACCGATGCCAGACAGCAATATCAGCTGCTGACTCAGCTCAGCGCTCGTAGCCACGCGGCTTGTCAGCGCCTTATCATTGAGGAGTTGACCGCCCATCAGTTAAGTTTGCTATATCGTCGCCAGCAGTTGCATCAGTACAAAGCGCCCAAGTGTGCCGCTCACAGCCCTTTGGCTGACAAGCTGTTTGCCGCGTTGCCGTTTGATTTGACCGGTGCGCAGCGGCGCGTGCTCACAGACATTACCACAGATATGGCAACGTCGATCCCCATGCTCAGACTGGTACAGGGCGATGTGGGCGCTGGCAAGACATTGGTTGCCGCAGGCGCGGCGGGCTATGCGCTCGATAGTGGCTGGCAGGTGGCAGTCATGGCACCGACCGAGATTTTAGCAGAGCAGCATCTGTTAAACTTTAAGCAGTGGTTTGAGCCATTAGGCATCGGTGTGGGCTGGCTGGCGGGCAAGCAAACCGCCAAGCAGCGCCGCGAAGCGCTAGCGGCGGTAAGTGAAAACACCGTGCAAGTGGTGGTCGGTACTCATGCGCTGTTTCAGGAGCAAGTGCAATTTGCCAAACTGGGCTTGGTCATTATCGATGAGCAGCATCGTTTCGGCGTTGAGCAGCGTATGGCGCTCACTAATAAAGGCGTGGCAGGCAGTACGCCGCATCAGCTGATCATGACCGCGACTCCTATTCCGCGTACGCTGGCGATGAGTGTCTATGGTGATATGGATACCTCTATTATCGATGAGCTGCCACCGGGACGTACGCCCATCACCACCGTGACGATTGACCGTAATCGCCGTGATGAAGTGATTGAGCGTATTGCGGTGAACTGTGCTGCAGGTAGGCAGGCGTATTGGGTATGCTCGTTGGTAGAGGAGTCGAGCGTGCTTGATGCGCAAGCGGCAGAAGCGACGTTTGAGGATTTAAGTGCACGCTTAGATATTCGTATCGGGCTGGTGCATGGCAAAATGAAACCTGCTGATAAGCAAGCCATCATGCAGGAGTTTAAAGCAGGCAATCTTGATTTATTGATTGCCACCACTGTCATCGAAGTCGGCGTCGATGTGCCCAATGCCTCGCTGATGGTCATCGAAAATGCTGAACGTCTGGGTCTATCACAGCTGCATCAGTTGCGCGGCCGCGTTGGACGTGGCTCTACCAAGAGCTTTTGCGTCCTACTGTATCAAAAGCCTTTATCAGAGACGGGCACTGAGCGGCTAAATGTGCTGCGAGATAGCACTGATGGTTTTGTCATTGCCCAAAAAGACTTGGAGCTGCGCGGACCAGGCGAGCTGCTGGGCAAACGACAAACAGGCAATGTCGGCTATTATTTGGCTGATTTGATTCGCGATGAGCAGTTATTTGCCATTGCGCAGCGCTTGGCCAAGCATCTGATTGCAGATCCTGCGCGCAAAGCCGATGTCAGTCAGCTGATACATCGCTGGATGCCGGAGGCCAGCCGTTATACCAATGCTTGAGCTGGTTGAGTTGCCTGAAGTGTTTTAAACTGAGGACTTTACAGCTGAAGGCTTTAAGACAGCGAGCAATAAGAGAATAACAAAATTATGTTATTCTTAATGGTTTTATAAATTACTATACTAAAAAACAGTAGGTTATGAGTAAGTAGCGCAATCATCATTGCTCGCCCTGTTTTATCTTATGATGGCTTGTATTGATAGAGACTACCCATGAATGATTCTGACAAGACGCACCCAAAACCCGTAAACGAGACAGAGCTACCGCCGTACCGTCAGCCCAGTACGCCCGCAACCGTTTCAGCAAAGCTGCCTTTATGGCTGTGGCCGGTACTGGTGGTGGTACTGGTATTAGGTGTCTTGTTGGGGAGATATTGGGGCGCTGATAAGACGGCGGCGACGGATACTCCCACTGCGCCTAACGCGTCAAGCAATGAGGTAGGGGATAAGGCGGCCAGTGACGCGCAGGCGGTGCTATCGGTTGAGACAGTAATGCCCAGCCAAGATACGATTGGCAATACCTTGAGCGCCGACGGTACGATTAGTGCCAAAGACACGGCCAATGTCAGTGCCAAAGTCAATGGCGTGGCTGTCGAGCGCGTCTTGGTGGAGGAGGGCGATCGTGTCAAAGCAGGCCAAGTGCTGGCGGTGTTTGATACCGATGCGATGGAGCAGCAGGTATTGCAAGCCGAAGCCGACGTGGCCGAAGCCGAAGCCACCCTTGCCAATGCCAGTGCCGATGCCGCACGGGTCTTACCCTTGATAGACATCGATGCCATTAGTAGGCAAGAAGCCGATCGCTATCGCACCTCTGAGGTGCGTGCTAGAGCGTCTTTGCAGGCGGCAAAAGCGCGGCTAAACAGTCAGCGTTTGACCTTGGATAATGCTAAGGTCGTCGCGCCAGTCAGCGGCGTCATCAGTGACAAAATGGTGGAGGTCGGCATGGTCGCAGGCGGTGAACCGCTATTTACCATCATAAAAGGCGGGGTATTAGAGTGGCGCGCAGATATCGATCCAAAGCTTATTGAGGAAGTCAGTATTGGCACGCCTGTGCGTGTCAGCCTGCCAGGAGGCGACTCTGTAATGGGGCAAGTCAGTCGCATCGCGCCGACAGCGGACAACAATCGCCAAATCACCATCTATGCTAGCCTAGCGGCCAACGCAAAAGTACGCGCTGGCATGTATCAAACGGGCGAGTTTTTATTGGGTAGCAGCAACACCCAAACCGTTCCTAACAGTGCGGTGGTGAGCAATGATGGCTATGACTATGTGATGATGGTCACACAAATTCGCACCGACCACGCAGCGCAAAAAACAGGCCGTATCAAGCAGCAGCGTGTGAGTTTGGGTGAGCGTCTCGGCGATAATGTTGCGGTCACTGAGCCATTGCCGAGCGACAGTCAAATCGTCAAGCAAGGCGGTAGTTTTTTAAATGATGGCGACTTGGTGCGCATCGTCGATGGTCTGAACCAATACGATGATAACGCTGATACAGCTTCGCAGGCGCGCTCATGAGCCTAAATGTATCTGCTTATTCGATTAGAAATCCGTTGGTCGCTATTTTGCTGTTTGTACTGCTGACGTTGGGCGGTATCTATGGCTTTATGCAAATGAAGGTGCAGCAGTTCCCTGACATTGATTTGCCTGCCGTGGTGGTGACCGTCACCCTGCCTGGCGCGGCACCTACCCAACTCGAAAACGACATTGCCAAAAAAGTCGAAAATAAGCTGACCAGTATCGAAGGTGTCAAGCATATTCGCACCACCCTACAAAC
Organism: Psychrobacter halodurans; assembly: GCF_017498075.1. NCBI lineage: Bacteria > Pseudomonadati > Pseudomonadota > Gammaproteobacteria > Moraxellales > Moraxellaceae > Psychrobacter > Psychrobacter halodurans. The sequence continues at coordinate 17,899 of NZ_JAGBKN010000024.1, read as the reverse complement.
CGGCGCTGCCACCATGGTCACTGAGTTTGTCCTAGAAAAAGACATCCAAGAAGCGGTCGATGATGTGCGCTCAGCCGTCGGTGAGGTGCGAGGGGATCTGCCAGCCGCGGCCAATGATCCTATTATCACTAAGGTCTCAACCGCAGGGTTTCCGGTGGTGACTTATTCTGTCGCCGCAGAAAACATGAATGTGGCAGATCTGTCTTGGTTCGTTGATGATACGGTCACCAAGCGTTTATCAGACATCCCTGGTGTCAGTACCGTTGGCCGTATCGGTGGCCTGCAGCGTGAGATCACCGTGGCAGCAGACCCGATTGCGCTCAGTGGTTTAAATTTTCCTATCTCTCAGCTATCGCAGCAAATCGCTGGGATTCAGCAGGACAGCTCAGGCGGTGAAGCCGAGGTCGGTAAAACCACCCAAACCATTCGCGTGCTTGGGGCGGTCGAGCGCGCAAGCGACTTAAACGACCTACAAGTGGCCGTGCCGACTGGTGGCACGCAAGCGCTTGGACGTATGGCGCAAATCACCGATGGTGCTGCTGACCCAAGTTCGATTGCTAAGCTCGATGGGCAGACGGTGGTGGCGTTTAACATCACCCGCTCGCGCGGTGCCAGTGAGGTCGAGGTCATGGAGCGTGTCGATGCCGAGCTTGCCAAACTGGCGGCCGATACGGGCAATATCAGTATCGAAAAAGTCTATGATCGTGCCACGCCTATCGCCGAGGATTATCAAGCATCACTGCGTATGCTGATAGAAGGCGGACTATTGGCCGTCGTGGTGGTGTTTTTATTTTTGCGCAATATCCGTGCGACCATTGTCGCAGCTGTGGCGTTGCCATTGTCCGTTATTCCTACCTTTTTGGGCATGTATCTGTTTGGCTTTAGTCTCAATATTATTTCCTTATTGGCATTGTCATTGGTGATTGGGGTGTTGGTCGATGATGCCATCGTAGAGGTCGAAAACATCATTCGTCATCTGCGTATGGGCAAGACACCTTATGAGGCGGCGATGGAAGCGGCTGATGAGATTGGTCTGGCAGTCGTTGCTACTACCTTTACCTTGATTGCTGTATTTTTGCCGACGGCCTTTATGGGCGGTATTGTTGGGCAGTTCTTCCGTCAGTTTGGCTGGACAGCGGCTTTGTCGATATTTGCGTCCTTGATGGTAGCGCGACTGATCACGCCGATGATGGCAGCTTACGTACTGCGGCCAGAAAAAAAGCGCGTGGAAAAACAAAGCGCGCTGATGGATTGGTATCTTAAAGTGGTTGCATGGACGCTGCGCCATCGTTGGATAACGATGGGAGCGACTTTAGTATTGTTTGTGGCGTCGTTGGCTTTGGTGAAGTTGCTACCGACCTCCTTTATTCCTGACAATGATATCGATCAGACGCGTGTTGAGATAGAGCTGACGCCAGATGTGGCGCTCGAAGATACCGAGCGCGTGGCAGCGATGGCCAGTGAGCGTATCTTGGCCATGCCTGAAGTGACCAATATCTTTACCTCGGTAGGGGAGGCGCAAGCTGCTATGGAGCCCAGCTCTGGCGGCAAAGCCGAAAATATCGCAGGGCTAGATGTCGTCCTTGCGCCGCGTGCAGAGCGTATCTCTAAGCAAGAGATTGAGCGCAAAATCAGTCATCTGCTCGCGGAGGTACCTGGGGCACGCTTTACCGTTGGGTTATCGAGCGGCGGCGAGACAGGCTACAATTTTTCTTTGACCAGTACCAATCCAGAGGTGCTAGAGCAGACCGCCCAGCAGATTATGACTGAAATCCGAGCGCTGCCCAGCGCCGGCGCAGTGACCAGTGACCGTAGCCTGCCGCGGCAAGAGCTTACGGTCATGCCTGACAGACTGGCGATGGCAGATAAAGGCGTCACCACGCAAGATATCGCCACCACGCTACGAGTGGCAACGGTCGGCGACTATGAGCAGCGCTTATCTAAGCTTAATCTCGATACCCGGCAGATTCCTATTGTGGTGCGACTGCCTGATGTCGCCAAACAAAACGTCAGCCAATTAGAAGGCCTATACGTGCCAAGCGCGCTGCCTGCAGGACAAGGGGTACGCGTGGGCGAAGTGGCCGATCTAAACTTTGGGACAGGCCCGGCCCAGATCAACCGGCTCGATCGCGAGCGCGCTATTAGTATTACTGTGCAGCCTTCTGATGGTGAGCTTGGCGACTTGGTGCAGGCGGTCAAGTCGGTACCAGCGATGCAGACGCTGCCGCCATCGATTACCATCATTGACCAAGGTCAGGCAGAAAACATGGCAGAGCTGTTTAGTGGTTTTGTCATTGCCATGTCGGTCGGTGTGGTCTGTATTTTGGGCGTGCTGATCTTATTATTCGGCCGTATATTGCAGCCCTTTACTATTCTGATGGCGTTGCCGCTTTCGATTGGCGGCGCGTTTGTCGGCTTAGTCATTACCAATAGTAGCCTGTCGATGCCATCGATGATTGGCTTTATTATGCTCATGGGTATCGCTACCAAAAACTCTATCTTATTGGTGGATTACGCCTTGATCGCTCAGCGCCGCGGCTTGGCTCGTTTTGATGCCATCATTGATGCTTGTCGCAAGCGTGCGCGCCCAATTATCATGACGACCATCGCCATGGGCGCAGGGATGCTGCCTTTGGTATTTGGGTGGGGCGATGCCGATCCGACGTTCCGTCGCCCAATGGCCGCAGCCGTATTGGGCGGCCTTGTCACCTCGACACTACTGAGCTTGGTAGTGATTCCGGTGGTATATACATTGATGGATGATCTATCGGGATGGTTTGCCAAATGGTTGACGCCAAGTGGCAAGCCGCAGTCGAGCACTGATAATCACACTTAAATAAGGATTTTGTCGGGCTTACTTGGCTAATTTTAGTCGTTCTAAGTGTCTATTTTACCAATAAAGCGGCAAAAAAGAGTCCTGCTCCCCACTCGAGCATCGTTCTCGCCTTGTGAACGGGCAAAGCAGTGCTTTGCTCGATCTACTCTCAAGGCTGATGCTAAAACTGCCCCATATACTGCGTTACAAATCTAGTTAAGGCATCTCATTATCATCGCTTTGCGACTTGTCTGGAGCCATTTTAGCGATTAGCAGTGCCTTTTTTGAAGGTTTCACACACCCTAGAGATGAATAAGACAATTGAGCTGAGGGTACCAGTGATCGATTTCTCCTATCCACTTACTGAATCAGCACAGATGAATATAATTCATCTTATATTTAAATAACATCGTTTTTATTCATGTAATAGATTGGGTATGATTTATCTCATACAGACCTTGGATTCATATCAAAAAATAAAGGTAGCCAATTATCATGACTAAACCATTTACCTACTCCATCTCAAGTATTCGTTTTGATGAAAACTATCAGCCAGCTGATAGCACGCGTTTGACGACCAACTTTGCCAACTTGGCGCGCGGTGCCAGCCGTCAAGAAAACCTACGCAAAACGCTCACTATGATAAACAATCGTTTTAATGCCTTGGCGCATTGGGACAACCCTCATGCCGACCGTTACTCAGTAGAAGTCGACATCATCTCGGCAGACTTGGACGTGGAAGGCAATGGCAACACTTTCCCTGTCATCGAGACATTGCAAACCACCATCATCGATCACAAAGAAAACACCCGTATCGATGGCATGATTGGCAACAGCTTTTCTTCTTATGTTCGCGATTATGATTTTAGTGTTGTCTTGCCAGCGCATTTCGCTCAAAACCCTGAGTGCCCGCCGCCGGAGGATTTTGGCGACTTGCACGGCAAGTTGTTTCAGCATCTGTTGAACTCAGACGCTTACCACGCAAGATTTAACAAACAGCCTGTCATTTGCCTGAGTGTGTCGACCAGCAAGACTTATTATCGCACGGGCAACCAGCATCCTGTCTTGGGGACTGAGTACAGACAAGACGGTGGCTCATTGAACAAAGGGTCATTGACCGATGAGTACTTTTTTAAAATGGGCTTGAGCGTTCGCTACTTTATGCCTGAAGGTAGCGCGGCGCCTTTAGCGTTTTATTTTGCCGGTGATTTGCTCAGTGACTATACCGACCTTGAGCTGATCAGTGCCATTAGCACTATGGAGACGTTTCAAAAGATCTATCGCCCAGAGATTTATAATGCCAACGCCGCTGCCGCTCAGGTGTACCAGCCAAGCCTAAACTATCAAGACTATTCACTCACCCAAATAGTCTATGACCGCGAGGAGCGTAGCCAGTTGGCGGTGACACAAGGCAGGTTTACCCAAGAGGCCTTTATCCAGCCGTATCAAGCCATATTAGAGGAATGGGCGACAAACTACCCAGTGCAAACGCCAGCGCTAAAACAAACAGCGGCAAAAAGACAAGCAGCATGATGGTATCGGCGACCTATCAGGCAGTTATCTGTCGTTTATTAGACAACCAAACATAGTAAAAACTATCACAGTAAAAAGAGACAAGCCATGGACATATTATTACCAACTTCTACTGCTGGCAGCTTGCCAAAACCTGTATGGCTGGCTGAGCCTGAGAAGCTGTGGTCACCTTGGAAGCTAGCAGGCGATGAGCTGCTAGAGGCCAAGCAAGACGCGCTACGGGTGTCACTGCAGGAGCAAGTACAAGCAGGCATTGATATCGTGAGTGATGGCGAGCAGACTCGTCAGCACTTTGTCACCACCTTTATCGAGCATCTTGAGGGCGTGGATTTTACCAATCGTGAAACGGTCAAAATTCGTAATCGCTATGAGGCCAGCGTGCCTTCGGTAGTGGGCAATGTCAGTCGCTCAAAGCCTGTGTTTGTAGATGATGCAAAATTTTTACGCAGTCAAACTGACCAGCCGATCAAATGGGCATTGCCCGGGCCGATGACCATGATTGATACTTTATATGATGGTCATTATAAAAGCCGTGAAAAACTGGCGTGGGAGTTTGCTAAAATCTTAAATCAAGAAGCCCGAGAGTTAGAAGCAGCTGGTGTGGATATCATTCAATTCGACGAGCCTGCATTTAACGTGTTTTTTGATGACGTCAATGATTGGGGCATCGCTACGTTGGAGCGTGCTATCGAAGGCCTAAAGTGTGAAACAGCGGTGCATATTTGTTATGGTTATGGCATCAAAGCCAATAACGACTGGAAAAAGACACTGGGATCAGAGTGGCGTCAGTATGAGCAGGCCTTTCCAAAGCTGCAACAATCGAGCATCGATATTGTCTCGCTTGAGTGCCAAAACTCGCACGTCCCGATGGATCTGATTGAACTAATCCGCGGTAAAAAAGTAATGGTCGGTGCCATCGATGTGGCGAGCGATAGTATCGAGACGCCTGAAGCGGTGGCAGAGATACTACGCAAAGCCTTGCAGTTTGTCGATGCAGACAAGCTGTATCCGTCCACCAACTGCGGCATGGCACCATTATCTCGCGGCGTTGCACGCGGGAAACTAAATGCGTTGAGCGCGGGCGCGGCAATCGTGCGTAAAGAGCTGGGCGCTTAACGTCTGTCTGACACGGGTCACATGCTAACTGAGGATAAAAGCGATGATTGAAGCAAGCGGTTTTAGAGAGGCCATGTCTTTGTTGACGACAGCAGTCAACGTGGTCACTACAAACGGAGACACAGGCCGACATGGTTTTACTGCCTCTGCGGTATGTAGTGTCACAGACACGCCGCCAACACTGCTAGTCTGTATGAACCAAGCCTCGCGCTCACACAGTCATTTTATCGACAATAAAACGCTGAGCGTCAATGTGTTGGGCACTCAGCACCAACAGTTATCTAACGTGTTTGCCTCAAGGCTCAGCCCAGCAGAGCGATTTGCCCATGGTGCTTGGACGGAGCTGAGCACTGGCGCGCCTGTGCTAGAAGATGCGCTGGTGAGTTTTGATTGTGAGATTGAACAGGTGCAAGAAGTGGGCACGCATAGTGTGTTTATGTGCCGCGTGGTCGCCATCAAACAGTCTGGCTCAGCAGGTATCAACGATGAGAGTTTGGTATATTTTAATCGAGCCTACGCGCGCGTGGGTCAGACAGACTTGGCATAAATGCAGGGCACGCGTGTATCAATACAATCATCCTTTCACTAAAATCAAATAAGAAGTAGCTATCCTGTGGAATTAATCATTTTTTTAGTAATAGGCGCGCTCGCAGGGTTTGCGGCAGGGCTGTTTGGGGTAGGCGGTGGTACCATCATCGTACCGCTATTGTTTATCGTCTTTACCCAAATGGGTTATGATGCCGACGCGATCATGCATCTGGCGTTAGGGACATCGCTCGCCACCATCATCGTCACCTCGATCAGCTCCTTGATGGCGCATAATAAAAAGGGCGGCGTCATATGGCCGGTCTTTAAAAATCTGGCACCTGGTATGGCGCTTGGGTGTTTTCTAGGTGCAGGGATTGCTGGGCAAATCTCTGGGTTGTATCTGCAGATTGTTGTTGGGGTGTTTTTGCTGTGGGTCGCTTATAAGATGTTTTTTGCTGGTAAAAAACAAGCCATGAATAATGCCAATAGCGCCAGTAGTGGTGCCAACTATCGCAATACAACACTACCATCAAAACCCAAACAGCTCGCAGCAGGCGGCGTCATCGGTATTGCCTCAGCTATCTTTGGGATTGGCGGTGGCAGCTTAACGGTGCCATATCTGACGCGTTATAATGTGGTGATGCAAAAAGCGGTGGGCACCTCAGCGGCGTGCGGTCTGCCGATTGCGGTGGCAGGCGCTCTAGGGTTTATGCTCTTTGGGATGCAAAAGCAAGTAGATGTGCCCAATACCATCGGCTTTGTGCATATTTATGCCTTTTTAGGCATTAGTATCATGAGCTTTTTTACCGCAAAATTGGGCGCAAAAGTCGCTCATATATTATCACCGCAATTATTAAAGAAGTGCTTTGCGGTGTTATTGACCGTCGTTGGGTTTTATTTTCTGTATAAAGGGCTGGTTTAGAGAGTGATATTTGTATAATAGGGCGTGTTCTCTTTAGAATGAGAACACGCCCTAATCATATTATTTCCGTTAACAAGGTTCACTAAACCCTTTGCTATCTAGTAATGCTAGACAGCGCAGGGTTTAGTGTTATACAATGGTTTGATTCATAAAAAACATTTAAAATCAATAAGTTGTATTATTCGACCGTCACTGATTTTGCGAGGTTACGAGGCTGGTCGACATCTGTACCGCGCATCACGGCCACATGGTATGACAGCAGCTGCACAGGTATGCTATAGACGATGGGAGCCAGTGTCTCGCAAACTTCAGGCACATAGACCACGTGCATTCTATCTTCTGCAACCATCTTGCTCTCTTCACTGGCGAAGACAAACAGCTCGCCATGGCGCGCATGCACCTCTTGCATGTTGGCTTTGAGTTTATCAAACATACTGTCTTTTGGCGCGAGCACCACGATTGGCATGTCTTTATCCACCAAGGCTAATGGGCCGTGTTTTAGCTCGCCGGCGGCATAGCCTTCAGCGTGGATATAAGAGATCTCTTTTAGCTTCAATGCGCCTTCTAGTGCAATAGGAAATTGTAAACCGCGACCTAAAAACAAGCAGCTTTTCTTATATTCAAAATGCTCGCTCATGACTTTGATCGGCGCATCGAGGTGTAAGCTGGCATGCAGTTGGCCGCGCAGCGCTTGTAGTTTCTCTAGCAGCGTGCTCAGTTTCTCGCCTGTCATGCGCGCTTGGATGGCGCCTACCTTTAGCACCAGTAGCATCAAGGCGGCCAGCTGAGTGGTAAAAGCCTTGGTGGAAGCGACACCAATCTCAGGGCCTGCAAGCGTTGGCAAAAAGATATCGGTCTCACGTACCAAAGACGACGTCGGTACGTTGCACAGTGCCAAGCTCACAAGACCGGCTGGGGTGTGTTTTTGAATATCGCGTAGCGCCGATAAGGTATCGGCTGTCTCACCAGACTGCGAGATGCAAATGACCAGTGTGTTATCGACGACGACCGGATTGCGGTAGCGAAACTCACTAGCCACCTCGACTGAGCACGGCACACGAACGAGACTTTCAAACCAATACTTTGCCACCAAACCTGCGTGATAACTGGTGCCACAAGCGATGACTTGGACCTGTTTAATGCCTTTTAACAGTGCTTCATGACGCTGTAAAAAATCATCGCGCAGCTTAGACGGCGCATCGCTATCTACTGCCATCTCAATGGTACGAGCAACTGCATCTGGCTGCTCATAGATTTCTTTGAGCATATAATGTCTGAACTCGCCTTTATCGGCATTATGCTGGGCGGCGTCAATCTCATGTATTTGACGTTTTACTTTTACACCGTCTGCATATACGTCAATGCTGTCGCGTGTCAGCTTGGCGATATCGCCTTCTTCTAGATACATAAAGCGATTGGTCACGGGCAGAAGTGCTAGCTGATCGGACGCGATAAAATTCTCGCCAATCCCCACACCGATGACCAATGGCGAACCTAGGCGCACGGTAATCAGCTCGTCTGGGCAATCGATATGCACAATGCCAAGGGCAAAAGCGCCGTGCAACATGGGAATGACCGCACGCACCGCTTCTAATAAATCAGGTGTGTTTTTATAGATATCATTGATTAAGTGCGCAACGACTTCGGTATCGGTCTGTGAGGTAAACTCGTAACCTTTTGCTATCAGCGTTTCTTTAAGTTCGGCATAGTTTTCCACAATGCCGTTATGCACCACCGCGATCTTACCAGAGATATGCGGATGGGCGTTGCGCTGGGCAGGCTCGCCATGTGTCGCCCAGCGGGTATGGGCAATACCGATATGACCATCAAAAAACTCAGGGTTGACGGCGACGGCATCGACTAAGGCTTGTACCTTGCCCACTTGGCGTTCGCGATGCAGCTCGCCATCACGAATGACCGTTAGGCCAGCGGAGTCGTAGCCGCGGTATTCTAAACGTTTTAGTCCTTCAAGTAAGATATTGGCGATATGACGCTCAGCAACTGCTCCAACGATTCCGCACATAATTATTCCTTAAATTTTATGTTCTCATACCATGTTATTTTAAAAGATGCCAATACATGGATAATCATTAATCTGTCAATATAAATAAGCAGCACCACAAATTATTGTCGTACTGCCTTAGTGGTCTTACTATCGTTTTTATCGAGTTGACGATCACCGCCGCCTTTATTTTTTAGTTGGACGCTGAAAGTTTTCTTTTTGCGTTTGCCGAGCGCGGCCAAACGCCAAGGCACTGGCATCGACATCCTTGGTAATCACCGAGCCTGCCGCTACAGTCGCTGTATCACCGATGGTAACCGGCGCCACCAAGCTGGCATTGGAGCCGATAAAGGCGTTGTCCTCAATGATGGTTTGTGACTTATTGACGCCATCATAATTACAGGTAATGACACCTGCACCGATATTGACGCCTGTCCCGACAGTCGAGTCGCCCACGTAGCTTAAGTGATTGACTTTGCTGCCTTGACCGATGGTGGATTTTTTGATTTCGACAAAATTACCGACCTTGCTCTGGTCTGCTAGTACGCTTTCAGGACGCAAATGCGCAAAAGGCCCGACATCGACACCAGTGCCAATCTTGGCATGATCAATGACGCAGTAGGGTTTGATATGACTAGCATTGCCGATATGAGCGTTTTTGATGACGCATCCTGCCTCGATATAGACATTGTCGCCTAAGGTACAATCACCCTCAAACACCACGCCAACATCGACAAACACATCTTGACCGGCGCTTAAGGTCCCTCGAATATCGACGCGACTAGGATCGGCAAACTGCACGCCGGCTTCTTGTAAGTCGGCGACTAACTTTCCTTGCCACGTCCGCTCTAAGCTGGCGAGCTGCTGACGGTTGTTGACGCCTTCAATCTCAAAGGTATGCTCAGGCTCGATCGCAGCGATGGCGATACCATCGGCCACGGCCATCTTGACGATATCTGTCAGATAGTATTCTTGTTGGGCGTTGTCGTTTGAAAGTTTCGGCAAGTATTTATGGAGCAGGGCATTATCGACGCAGTAAATACCGCTATTGATCTCTTTGATGGCTTGCTCATCAGCGCTGGCGTCTTTTTGCTCAACGATGGCTTCGATATTACCGTTGTTGTCACGTTTGATACGGCCTAGCCCAAATGGGTTATCTACCGTTAGCGTCAGCATCGACATGCCATTGGCATTGGCCGACTTTAATGCGGTTAACGTCTGGCAACTGACCAATGGTACATCACCATAAAGAATCAGGCTTTGCCCGTCTTTTGGCAAATCAGACAGCGTGACCTTGACCGCATGCCCGGTCCCTAGCTGCTCAGTTTGCGCCACCCAAGTAAGGGCTGACTGGGCATACTGGGTGGTGATTTCAGCTTTGACTTGCTCACCGCCAAAACCATGCACGATGATGGTCTCATCGACCGTCAGCTGGTGACAGGTATCTAAGACGTGAGCGAGTAAAGACTTGCCAGCCAGTGTCTGCAGGACTTTGGGTTTGGCCGACTGCATACGCGTGCCTTTACCCGCTGCTAGGATAATTACCGAAAGAGGAGAAGTCATAATGGCCTACAAATGTAACAAGATATGATTTGAATTATAACGTAAATGCGTAACCAACCAAACTGCTAAGTCGTGACATCTTTGTAACGTCTCATTTGCAGCGTCACTAAATGTGCTAACGACTCATAGCAGCATCAGTTAGCAAGTGATAATACGCTACTATAAAGAATACTCCAAACAATTGCCGCCATGATACCTGCGATGATGTCATCGAGCATGATACCTAAGCCACCGGCGACTTTTTTATCTGCCCAGCCGATCGGTGGTGGCTTGATGATGTCAAAAAAACGAAACAGGATAAAGGCGATAAGAAGCGCGATGAGAGAAGAGGTTTGGCTGATATTTTGCCAAAAACTGCTATCGGCAACGCCCATATAAGACATCGGCAGCAAGGTGAGCCACATACCCGCCCATTCATCCCAGACGATATGCGGGTTATCGTGACCGCCCATCAGGGTGGAGGTTCTGCCGCATATTGAGTTACCAACGACACAAGACAATATAGTGATTATCAAAAACGGCAAAAAGCCGAAACTCATAAGCGGTATCGCGACGAGTAGCCCGCCCACTGTCCCCCATGTGCCAGGGGCACGGCGCGGCAGGCCACTACCGAGACCAATACCAAGCCAATAAACCACACGATCGAGCGTGCTGGCTGTGGCAGGTAGAGGCGGGCAATCATTGGCTTGCCGGATATCGGGCTTAGATAGATCATGATCGGTCATGGATTAACCTGCAAAGTGTTGGTAACCCGTCAGCGTGGGCCATGTGGCAAAAGGGGCAGGGTGCGTCGGTGTGACTCGCTGTCCTTGATAATACAGATCAGCATGCCTATTTGTTGCCGTGTCTGCCTTGGCCAATGCTATCACCTCGCCAATACAGGTCACTGGCGTGTCACTGATATCGTTGACGGGTGGCTCGATATCAGCAGGTAAAGTAAAAGCCAGCTCATAGTCGTCGCCGCCTGCCAGCTGGCATAGTAAGCGCTCAGATACATCCACGCTCGCTAACGCTTGGCTGGTTGGCAGCTGCTCTAAATCAAGGCATATACCAACGCCGCTTTGCGTGCAAATATGACCAAGGTCTTGATACAGACCATCAGAGATATCGATCATCGCTGTGGCGCCGACTTTGGCCAGCGCGGCCCCTAAGGTGATGCGCGGCGTGGGCATATGTAAGCGATGCGCCAGCGCTATGCCTTGGCTACTATCAGGATGCTGCAGCGCATATGCGGCATCCCCAAGCGTGCCTGATACATAGATTTTATCACCAACTTGCGCGCCTGAGCGATAGACGGCTGGTGTATCAGCGGCTAAAAATCCTTGCGCGCTAACGCTTAGCACTAAGTTATCGCTGCGCGTGGTATCACCGCCTATCAGGGTCACGCCAAAGAGCTGGCAGGCATGAAACAAACCCTTGGCAAATTCAGTGAGCCAAGTCTCAGTCGCCAAGCGCTCAGGCAATGCCAGCGCCAGCAAAATACTGTGCGGCGCCGCGCCCATTGCAGCGATATCTGAGACATTGACCGCGACTGCTTTATAGCCAATTTGAAAGGCTAATTGATGTACCTTATCCCAATCGGCGCTAAAATGCCGCCCTTGAACGAGAGTATCAATGCAGCTGACCAAGCGCGCGCCTGTAGGCACGCTTATCACCGCCGCGTCATCACCGATGCCTTTTTCGACGTCCGTTGCCGTGCGTGCTGGCGATATTTGCATCTGTGCAAAGATGCGCTCGATCAGCTCAAATTCATTCATGGTTAGTCTTTACTTTTTTCGTCTGAATTGACAAGGTTTGAGTCCTGTAGCCCAACATCGGCGGCAGTGCTCTCAGGGGTAGGCGCGGCTGCTGCCTCATTATGTCCTTGCGCACTGGCTTTTTTGCTGGCTCTATAATCACTGATATTTGCTTGAGCCTTGTTAGCACGTGGCCGTTTAATGGCTTTATTGGCACTGATACGAGGTTTGCCAGTTGTGGTCGGCGTCTCGCTGGTGTCGTCAGCGTTAGTGGCAGCCTTGGTTTCATCAGTAGTTTGCGGCTGCGGCTGCGGCTGTGCGGCGGGTGCAGCGGCTTTTTGTGAGCTGCGGCGGTTGGCCTTGATGTCGGCCTGTACTTCGAGGTCGCGCAGATCTGTGGCCATTTTATCGAGCACCGCGTTGATTAACTTGTGCGCGTCAGTGGCGCCAAAGTGATTGTTGAGCTTCATTGCTTCATCTAGTACCACTTTATAAGGAATCTCTAAGCGGTTTTGCAGCTCGTAGGCACCAATCAATAAAATAGCATGCTCAACGGTGTCTAATTTATCGATATCGCGATCGAGATGCTGGCTGATAAGTGTATCTAGCGCTTCGATTTGTTCGGGAATATCGCGCATCATTTCGTGATAATAGCCGATATGTACCGTATGCATGGCGTTGGTCGCACGGGTGCGCGCGGCGATATCGTGCGGCGCATTGTCTTTCCAGCCAAGCTTACCGTCTTTATCAAAACGGCGGTCGGTGACCAGCCATTCATATAAGCCTTGCATGGCAAAGCGTCTGGCTTTGCGCACAGCGGTGTGACTGGTCTTATAAGAAGACTCACTCATATCAAATTTTTGCTCACCTGCACTGCTGCTTGCGATACGAGTCGCTTCAGCTTGTTGGTCGTTGGTTTGTGCGGTTTTTGCAGCGTTGATGGCGCGCTTGAGTTGGTCAGTCATAGGGGGTAAATACCTGAATGTTAAGTGGCTATTTTAAGTAACTGCTTTTATTAACTATTTTTTTATTGACTGTATTCATCAATTATTTAACGACTATTTAATATAGATATATTGATACCAATAGCGTCAGGGTACAATCAGCTTGATTGTAAAAAATAGCCTGTGATAAGAAAAGCATAGACGTTTGAACTAAAAATGTTAAATAGTAATCGACTGGCAGATGATGACAATCGAGTGTTAAAGCAAAATTGCAGCGCTTTGTCGGCAGTGCCGCGAGCTTTAAGACACTGACGCTACGAGTTTTTAACCCATCAGCGCCAATCAAAAACAGTAAAACAATAAATAATAAATCTATAAAACGACTGCGATGTAGTAGATTCAATTTAAAAATGTTATAGCGCGACTGGTATAAACTTTCCTTGCGTGCTGTATACACAGAGGCTGCGCAAGATTCATCCCAGTCGCGCTTTGGAACTTATGCCAGTTTGGTTTTCAACTGACTATATTACGCGTCATTATCATTGTCGTAATCGTCATCAATATCTAACTGTGATAAAACGGCTAGCATCTCAAGGACGACCATCGCTGCTTCTGAGCCTTTATTGCCGGCTTTGGTGCCTGAGCGCTCAATTGCCTGCTCGATGCTGTCAGTGGTGATAACGCCGTTGGCCACAGGGATATTATAATCAATCGCAACGCTGCTCAGACCTTTGGCAGACTCGCTAGCGACAAAGTCAAAATGTGGCGTGCTACCACGGATGATCGCGCCTAGCGCAATGATGGCATCAAAACGATCAGACTCAGCGGCACGCTGGGCGACAAGGGGTAGCTCAAAGGCACCTGGTACACGAATCACAGTGATGTTGCTACCCAATACGCCATGACGTAGTAGGGCATCGATAGCACCGTCGACTAATGACTCAACGACAAACCCATTAAAACGGCCAACGACGATACCGATACGCGCCGCTTCGTTTTGATGCAAGTTACCATCGATATGGGTAATATCGTTGCGCTGCTGCTGTAAATTTGACATAAAAAATCCTTTGAATAAGTAGCATTATAAGCAAAATTTTTGTACAAAATCTCGATTGTTTTCAATAGTTAACTGACAAAAATAAATAAGTAGCGCTATGATAACATTTTTTGTCAAGGCAGTTGTATTTTACCAAGCTTATAGGCGCATGGGTATGCCTTGTGCTGCCATATAGGCTTTGGCCTCCGATACGGTATATTCGCCAAAGTGAAAGATACTGGCCGCCAGCACCGCATCGACGCCGCCTTCTAAGACGCCTTCGGCCAAATGTTGCAGGTTGCCCACGCCGCCAGAGGCAATAACAGGGACATTGACGCGGCGGGTAATTTCACGCATCAGTGCCAAATCATAGCCTTTTTTGGTGCCGTCACCGTCCATTGATGTGACCAATAGCTCGCCAGCGCCAAGATCGGCCATTTTGCTTGCCCAAGCGACGGCATCAATGCCAGTCGGCTTACGTCCGCCATGGGTAAAAATCTCCCAGCGCGGTGTGAGTACGCCATCCACCTCTACGTCAGCGACACGTTTGGCATCGATAGCGACGACGATACATTGATTGCCAAATTTTTGCGCCGCCTCTCCGACGAATTCAGGCGTAAAAACAGCGGCTGAATTGATTGCCACTTTATCCGCGCCTGCATTGAGCAAATTACGAATATCAGCAATCTTACGCACGCCGCCGCCGACGGTTAATGGGACAAACACCGTCTCTGCCATACGCTCGACGGTATGATAAGTGGTATCGCGCTCATCATTGGTCGCCGTAATGTCTAAAAAAGTAATCTCATCAGCGCCTTGCTCGTTATAGCGCTTGGCGACTTCAACGGGGTCGCCAGCGTCTTTAATATCGACAAACTGTACGCCTTTGACCACGCGGCCATTGTCCACGTCCAAACAAGGAATGATACGCTTTGCTAACATAGGGTCTTTCACCTTATAATCAATTCAACCATAAGCGCTAGTCTAGCAAAATCGCTGCCATATCAGGCAGGTTTTCACAAGATTATTATGCTATTTATGATGGTTTGCTGATACGCGGGACGATTATTGTCATTAGCGTCCAGATTTATTCTATTTATCTTCTTATCCAATTGCCAAAGTGAGATGTCATGTCCGTCTATACCCAGTTAACTGATGATCAATTTGCCGCCTTTTGCCAACGTTTTGGCGTGTCATTTGCCCGCGCCATTCCGATTACCCAAGGCATCAAAAACTCTAACTGGTTTATTCAAACGACGGACGATGTCGATGGCGCGCACGCTTATGTGTTTACTTTGTTTGAAGAGCGCCCGCCAGAGGATATCGAAAAAATGGCAGTGATATTAAATCAACTAGATGGCAAGCTGCCGGTCGCTGCCCCGTTGGCACTGGTAGAATTAGATGCTGATGATAATGCTGATACGAAAAAACGCTATGTCATTCATTATGAAAACAAAGCAATCACCTTGGTGCCGTGCTTGGCAGGCGCGCATCCGCAAGAGACCACTCCTGCGATGTGTCATGAGATCGGCGCGGCGTTAGCGATGCTGCATGAGACCTTGCAAGCGCTACAACCGGCACAAGACTACGGCGTGCCCCTCTATCCGTGGAGCGAGGTGCGCGACCGTGAAATGCAGTTTATGCCCGGCGATGAAGCCAAGCTCATGCGTGATATTTGGCAAGCTTACTCAAATCTACCTCTGACCGACTTACCAAAAGGCTTGTGTCATCTCGATATGTTTGCTGACAACACGCTATGGGACTTGACTAAAGGGCAGGAAAAGCTAACAGGTCTATTGGATTTTACTGAGGTCAGTGTCGAGCACTATGTGATGGATATCGCCATTACCATCAATGATTTTTGTACCACGTGGGGCGATGCCGAGCAAGGCGAGCTGGTACATTTTGATCGTCGTAAGATGGCAGCGTTTTTAGAAGGATATGAGTCAAAGCGCGCGCTAAACCGCGATGAAAAACGTGCGTTACCTGTTATGCTTGCCAAAGCGGCAGTGATTTTCTGGCTTTTGCGTCTTAATGTCATTCATTACAACCGTACCGAAGGTCGGACGGGCGACAATATCATGGTGAAAAATCCTGACCTTATGAAGCGTCTGGCCGCTTATCACTGGGCGCATGTCGAAAAAGCGCAAAAGACGGTATTTGTATTATCAAATGATAAGAGCGACAATCAACTCATAGGTATATTTAGTGATATCACCCACGCTGAGCAAGCGCGTGCTACTTTAAGTAATCGTCGTGACATAAGCATCAAAGAATATACACTCGATCAATTGGCGTAAGTTTTTTTGCTCAATACCATTTTTTGCATCCAAACCACAGAGGCGACCCTATGACCGATCAAGTTGATAACTGGCACAAACTGGCACGCTATGACACCAATATGCAAGGTGAATTGCATGCCAATCTGCTGCGTAATAATGGTATCAAGGTGTCCTTGCAGCCGCTAAGCGTGATGCCAGGGATGAATTCAGGTATTGTTCTGTGGATACAAGATACCGAGCTGGCGCATGCCAAACGTATCTTGGACAGTATCGATACCGAAGGCGCGACGCCCTATGAGATGTTTGATGAAGGGGTAGAAAATGGCGCAAGCGCGACTGTACATCCTACAAAAAACGACGACCATAACGACAATCATGATGGTGATCTATAAATGTGCCAGCTCTTAGGAATGAACTGTAATACCCCAACCGATATTGGGTTTAGCTTTGCAGGGTTTCGTCGTCGCGGCGGTATGACTGATAGCCATGAGGATGGTTTTGGTATTGCTTTTTTTGAACGTAGCGACTGCACCAACAATGGCGAGACGGCAAACGACTCAACGGGACTACGCTTGTTTCATGACAATCGCCCAAGCCATCTGTCGCCAGTGGCAGATTTGGTCAATAATTATCCGATTAAGGCCATGAATGTCATCGCCCACATTCGTAAAGCCACGCAGGGACAAAACTGTCTGGCAAATACCCATCCTTTCGTCCGCGAAGTCTGGGGCGAGCAGTGGGTATTTGCCCACAACGGGCAGATGAATGGTGAATTTATCAAGCGCTGTCAGCGTCTGCAAGAAAATGGCAACGCCTCGCACTGCCAACCTGTCGGCAGCACCGACTCAGAAATGGCGTTTTGTTATCTGGTCAATCGCTTAAAAAGCACTTTTAAAACCCGTCCTGACGACCAGACGCTATTTAACTTTTTGACCACTCAGTGCCGTTATTTATCGGCCAATGGCTTGTTTAATTGCCTAATCTCCAACGGCCGATGGCAATTGGCGTATGCCGGTAGCTTGTTGTTTTATCTCACCCGCCAAGCGCCATTTGGCGAAGCGAAACTGGCGGACGATGACTTGGCGATTAACTTTAGCGATGTCACCACCGATACCGATAAGGTGACGATCTTGGTGACCGTACCATTGACTGAAAATGAAAAATGGCAACAGTTGGCGGTCAATGAATGTCTGATATTCTCTGAGGGTGAAATTATTTATAAAGACAGCCCAAGCCAGCGTAAGTTTTTGACCATTGATGAAGGGATTGCGGTGGCACGGGCGGTTGGGGCCAGTGTATAGTCGATACACTCTAAAAATGTCATAGTGCTACTGGGATGAATTTTGCGCAGCCTCTGGGAACGCAGCACGCAAGTAAAATTTATACCAGTAGCGCGTTTAAATCCATAACAGTTTTACATTC
>NZ_JAGBKN010000023.1:0-38457 GCF_017498075.1 Psychrobacter halodurans | reverse complement strand
GCAGCCTCTGTCGGCGCAGGCACAGCACGCAAGGAAAATTTATACCAGTTCCACGTTGACATATAATGTATCTGTTTTATTTAGAATTGACTATAGTCTTAAGCAAAACCCTTGCCAATCGCTGACAAGGGTTTTTATTTTTTATATCAGCTAAATAGTATTAGCGATTATTCAAATAACAACTACTGAGCAGGATAATAGGTCTCTGCGCCAGGGCCGACTGGCAGACCCAGCACAAACACCCAGACAGAAAACAATATCGTCCAACCAATCAAAAAAGCCATGGAGTATGGCAGCATCATCGCCATCAAGGTTCCCACCCCAGTGTCTTTTTTGTAGCGCATTGCCACTGCCAAGATAAGACCAAAATAGCTCATCATCGGCGTGATGATATTGGTGGTCGAGTCGCCAATACGGTAAGCCGCCTGAATCATCTCTGGCGCATAACCTGTGAGCATGAGCATCGGCACAAAGATCGGCGCGGTCACCGCCCACTGAGCAGACGCCGAACCGAGCATCAGATTGACCAGACCACAAATGATGATAAAGCCTACCAGCAATAAAGGCCCTGTCAAACCAACATCACTTAAGAAGGTCGCGCCAGACACCGCCATTACCGAACCAAGGTTTGACCACTTAAAAAACGCGGTAAACTGTGCGGCAAAAAACACCAGCACAATATAAATACTCAAGGAGCTCATGGCGTTACTCATGGCATCGACCACGTCTTGATTGCTCTTGATGCTGCCGGTAATCTTACCGTAGATATAGCCTGGTAGGGCAAAGAACACAAAGATAAAGACCACGATGCCTTTTAAGAATGGTGAGCCTGACACCAGACCGGTTTCTGCATTACGCAAGATGCCATCGGCAGGCACCACGGTCCACGCCAGCAATAAGCAAAATATAAGCATGCTTATCCCTGCCCATAGTAGTCCCTTTTTCTCAACTGACGATACTTTTTCGATTTGCGTCTCTAATACAGAAGCATCGTCAGCGTCGTTAGGATTATATTTGCCCAAGCTTGGCTCAACGATTTTTTCGGTGACAAAATAACCCAGACCACTGATCAAAAAGGTACTGGCGATCATAAAGTACCAGTTGGCCTCTGCGCCGACGGTGTAGGTAGGATCGATGATACGCGCCGCTTCTTGGGTAATCCCTGATAATAAAGGATCTACCGTACCGAGCAATAAGTTAGCACTATAGCCGCCTGATACCCCAGCAAACGCCGCAGCCAGACCGGCTAGCGGATGCCTACCAAGTGAGTGAAAGATAACGGCCGCCAGTGGTATTAATACCACATAACCAAGCTCAGCGGCGGTGTTTGACATGATGCCAGCGAACACAATGGTAAAGGTCACCATTTTTTTAGGTGCATTCATGACCAGACCACGCAGGGCGGCTGATATCATGCCAGAGTGCTCAGCAATACCGACACCGAGCAAGGCCACCAGCACCGTACCAAGCGGCACAAAGCCGGTAAAGTTGGTGACTAAATTTTCAACAATGCGTGCTAAACCCTTGCCGTTCAATAGGTTAACGACTTCGATCATGCCATCGGCACTACGCCCGCTGGTGCCCTCAGGGCGCGGATCTATCACCGACACCCCAAAATAAGACATCACAGCTGAGAGTACCAACAGCAGCACAGACATCCAAACAAACAAAATGACCGGATGCGGCAGTAGATTACCGAGCCACTCAACCCCCTGTAAAAACCGCTGCATACGAGAGCTTTTCGCTGCGGTATCAAAGTTATTGTTTGGTGGACTGCCATTTGGCGAATTACTTCCTTGCATAGCCACTGCTCCATTTAGAACTTAAACAAATTGATAGGTTTCAAACATATGAAAACGTTGATAAAAGATAGCGATTGAAACATAGTTGGGAAACAGAAACAAATACTTTTGGCTTATAAAACCAAATGTTTGCAATTTTGGACAATCTATAAATGACAAGGAGCCTATATATAGTCAGTTGAAAACAAAACTGCCATAAGCTCCAAAGCGCTACTGGGATAAATTTTTGCCGCACCCGTCGGCGCAGCACCGCACACAAGGGAGATTTATACCAGTAGCGCTATAACATTTTTAAATTGAATCTACTATATTCACCAGTACAATCATCAATACAAGTAAACCAAAAACAAAAAAGCGAGAGATTAGAATATCTCTAATCTCTCGCTTTTGCAGCGGTGCCGCAGTACTGTCATTAACGCGTGCGCGCTAACAGACCATAAATCCAGCCGCCTATTTTATAAAGCCCAATCACCAGTAAAATCAACACCAGCGCCGCCAGCACATAGGCCAGCCAATTCGGCACGCTGCTCAGCCAGCCAATGGTAAAGGCCATCCCCATGTAGGTTTCTACCGGCCAATTGACGATAGGCGTCGGTGAGCCTGAGTTAAACATTGCCATAAAAACGATGATACCAATGATGGCAGCAATCACGCCGGCACGGTTACGGTTATTCATATTTTCTCCTAATCTTACACATATATTTGGTTTTTTAGTGACTTGCTCAGTAACATACCCTGAAACGACAGCATCATCTTAGTTATTTTGTTGTACTTTTTATGGCGACGGTAGGCGCGGTCAAAATCTCTTTGCGCCGACCCTTTAAATCAGTAACACTAATGGTCATAATAGTATCGATCACCGTATGCAGCGTTTAGTGCTTTGTATACGCCCGTTTTTATGCCGTTTTATTGATTTGACTTTATTCTTTAGGAGAGATATTTTGACACACGTATCATCATCCCAAGCGCCTGCCCGCTCTGTGGCCGGCATCGGTCGCCTATTGCCTACGGCCGTGACAAAGACTGCGCCAAAAGCCTTGCTTGCCATGGCAGTCGGCTTAGTACTTGCCAGCTGTAGCAACTCTGACAATGCAGCAGCGGATGGCAGTGCTGGCGCAAGCAGTGAGACGCTCAATCTGTATAACTGGTCAGAGTATATGCCTCAAGAGATTCTCGATGGCTTTGAAGAAGAGACCGGTATCGCCGTCAATTACACCACTTTCGACTCCAACGAAGCGATGTACGCTAAGCTCAAGCTACTCGATGACTCTAGCCAATACGATTTGGCGATTCCATCGACGTACTATGTCGAAAAAATGGCCAAAGAAGGGTTGTTGCAAGAGCTCGATAAATCAAAATTAAGCAACTTTAACAACCTTGATACGTCATTTACCAATACCAAGGTCGATCCAGACAATAAGTACTCGATTCCTTATATGTGGGGCAGTACAGGTCTTGCCATCAATGGTGATAGCGTCGACCCTACGACCGTCAATCGTTGGAATGATCTGTGGGACCCGAAATACAAAGGTCAAGTGATGCTGACCAATGACGTGCGCGAAGTCTTTGGTATGGCACTACTAACCCTCGGCTACTCAGGCAACAGCAGCAATCCTGAGGAAATAAAAGCCGCTTATGACAAGCTCACCACATTGATGCCAAATGTCAAAACCTTTAACTCAGATGCCACGCGTATGCCCTATATCGAAGGGGAGACGGCGCTTGGTATGACGTGGAACGGCGAAGCGGTCATGGCCAATGATGAAGGCTTGACCAGCTTGGTTTATAAATACCCATCTGAGGGCGCGATATTGTGGATGGACAACTTTGTCATTCCAAAAAATGCCAAGCAAGTGGATGCCGCGCATAAGTTTATCGACTACCTGCTTCGCCCCGAAAACGCCAAAATCGTCAGTGAAGAGATTGGCTATGCGTCGCCAAACTTAGCCGCACGCGAGATGATGGACGAGTCAGTACGCAACAATCCGGCGATTTATCCTTCTAAAGAAGTACTGGCAAAAGCAGAGTTCCAAGAAGATGTGGGTGACGAAGCGTTGCAAATGTATCAGCAGTATTGGGATAAGCTAAAAACAGGCCGTTAACTTTGGTTATTGGTCTGCAAAAAATGATAGAGATGGATTATAAATGCAAATCCGTCTCGCCGCCTTTGTCCTCGATACGGCGTTGCTCGCGGCGCTGATAGCGTAGGCCTGAGGCTGCAAACCACTGCGGCTTGGTCTTTTGTAATAAGTCGCTGAGGCGCTGAAGCTGCACTTGTAGCGTCTGAGTCAACCAAAAATAGCCCTGCCATTCAAAGCCTAGGTTTTCTACACTGGGGTATTCAGAGACCGCAATACGGGTGATCGGCTGAAACACCTCATCGCTCGGACTGCGTAACACCGCCGCCATATGCAGCATGGCTTGGGTCAGCTCATGCTGGTAGTGTATCAGCAAAATATGGTTTTCGTCGTCGATTTCGATATTGGCCAAGCGCGGCGCTGCACTGAGCAGCAAATCAATCGTCCCGATGATGTTACGGTGGGTACGCTGGATGGTTTCTAGGGTTTCTTTGTCGATACCTGACTCGCTGGCGGTCGCTGCAATATGTGGGCGCACAGCCAGCAGGCGTTTATTGATTTTTTGTAGCGCTTTGACCAGTGACTTGTTGACTGGCGTATCAGGGACAGAGCTGCTTTGGGGGTAAACGATACTCGCTGAGCTGGTGGCTTTGGTATACTTAAACGGCTTTGGCACCAAGACCTCAGCATCGATATGATTGCCAACGCCTGCGTATAGATTACTACAAGTCTCCAGATTATTGGCCAACAAAAACCGCCACATCAAGGTTGATTTTAAGGGCAAAATCATCGTCGCGCCGACCGCCACCCCAGCGCCAATCAAGATATTAAACGCGCGGTACAGACCATCTTGACCGACATTGCTATGATCAGGGCTAGAGACAATCATCAGCATAGTGATGCCGGTGAGCAACCCGATATAACCCAATTGTTTGACCGCCACATAACCGATGATGCCGCTAATCAAACCAATCAGCGCATAATATAGCCACATCCAGCCGCCAATGTCTTGACTCACCCACAAAAACCCCAACCCCACGGCCACACCAAGTATCGTGCCAAGTATCCGCTCTTTGGCTTTGGTATAAATCGCCCCTTGATACTGCAGCAGTCCCAAAATGACAAACACAGTAATGGTCGTCCACTCCCCGTTTGGAAAGTGTGTAAACTCATTTAATAATAAGGCGGCGAGCACTGCCACCCCCAAACGGATGGCGTGCAGGACATCCGCATGCTGGTAGCGCGCATAAGGCTCAATGAACGGTGCGCTAAATCGCTGCCAAAGTTTTGGTTTCACGCAAGGTCACTCTTATTAGATGAATAAAAAAACAGTCGCTTGGCGCACGTCTTAGTAGGTTCAAACCCTCATGCGCCACTGTCTATCAAGTAGCTTAAACACTTCACCGACATTTATCAAAAAAATAACGCCTTTTATCTATCAACAGATAAAAGGCGTCTATCAGGCAGCGCCCTGACAAGCTGGCGCAAGCCTTGAGGGTCATTAGGGCAAGCCTTACACCTCTAAGAAGTCCAAGATGCCTTCCGCGGCTTCACGGCCTTCCCAGATGGCGGTCACGACCAAATCAGAGCCGCGCACCATATCGCCACCTGCAAAGATTTTGGGATTGCTGGTTTGAAATTTAAATGCTTGCTGCTCGAGCGCCAATACGCGGCCCGAGCTATCCATACTCACTTGCTGTCTCTCAAACCAGTCAGCAGGGCTAGGACGAAAACCAAAGGCCATAATCACCGCATCACACTCAATGATCTCTTCTGAATTTGGAATCGGCTCAGGACGACGGCGGCCACGATTGTCTGGCGCGCCCAGTTGTGTGGTGACGACCTTGACGCCATTGACCTTACCATTTAGGCCGATGATTTCGGTCGGCTGACGATTGAACAAAAACTCCACCCCTTCCTCGCGCGCATTGACCACCTCGCGGCGTGAGCCTGGCATGTTTTCTTCATCACGGCGATAGGCACAAACGACTTTTTCAGCGCCTTGGCGAATGCTGGTACGGTTGCAGTCCATCGCCGTATCGCCGCCGCCCAGCACCACCACGCGCTTGCCTTTTAGGTCGATGTACTCTTCGGCATCTTTTTCCCAGTCATTGCAGCGATTGACGTTGGCAATCAGATAATCTAGAGCGTCATAAACGCCGTCGAGCTCTTCGCCTACAAAGCCGCCGCGCATATAGGTATAAGTGCCCATTCCCATAAACACCGCGTCGTACTCGCTCAACAGCTCATCGATAGTGACGTCTGTACCAATTTCGGTCTCGAGGCGAAACTCAATACCCATGCCTTCAAAGATCACACGGCGATTGCGCATGACGTCTTTTTCCATCTTAAACTCTGGGATACCAAAGGTCAGTAGGCCGCCAATCTCAGGACGCTTGTCAAAGACCACAGGCTTGACGCCATTTCTTACCAAGATATCAGCGCAGCCAAGACCTGCCGGCCCAGCCCCAATGATGGCAACTTTTTTGTCTGTCCAAACCACATCTGACATATCAGGTCGCCAGCCTAAGGCAAAAGCGGTATCGTTGATATATTTTTCGACATTACCGATGGTCACCGCGCCAAAACCATCATTTAGCGTACAAGCGCCTTCGCACAAGCGGTCTTGAGGACAGACACGGCCACATACTTCAGGCAAAGTATTGGTACGGTGGCACAGTTCTGCTGCTTGAAAAATTTGGCCTTCGGTGGCCAGCTTGAGCCAATTAGGGATGTAATTGTGAACTGGGCATTTCCACTCACAATAAGGGTTGCCGCACTCAAGACAACGATGAGCTTGCTGCGCTACCGCCTCACTCTCAAACGGCTTATAAATCTCAACAAACTCTGTCGAGCGGGTGGCAATGTCTTTTTTGGCAGGATCAAACCGTGGTACATCTAAAAACTGAAAACTATTTTCTAAGCGTTTTGCCATGATAACTGTCTCTTCTCTAGGTGGCTTTTATCGTGGGTGGGGAGCCGCTGCGACACACTGTCAGTCCGTCTGATATATGTCGCTGCGGTCACCGACCTGCGAAAAAACCAATGTATTAAAACGTCTCTTATACCTTATACCCGACTACTGCGGATCAGCCATGGTGGTTTTTAGGAGACTGGCAATATTCGCCGCTTTGGGCTTGACCAAGTAAAATTTGCGCACATAGTGCTCAAAGTCAGCCAATATCGTCTGGCCCCAAGCGCTGCCTGTTTTATTGACATGGTTTTCTATCACTTGCTGCAAATAAATGCGGTATTCTTCGGTTTGCTCGCTGGAGATACGGTTTAAGTCAATCAGCTCATGATTGCAGCGATCAAAGAAGTCGCCATCCATGTCGAGCACGTAAGCAAAGCCGCCGGTCATCCCTGCGCCAAAGTTCAGCCCTGTCCGTCCAAGGATGGTCACCACGCCGCCGGTCATATATTCACAGCAGTGATCGCCTGTGCCCTCTATCACCGCGTGCGCCCCTGAGTTACGTACGCCAAAGCGCTCGCCTGCGGTGCCTGCCGCATATAACTTACCGCCTGTCGCACCATAAAGGCAAGTATTACCGATGATGGCGGTCTCTTGGGTACTAAAGCTGGCACCCTTTGGCGGATAGATAACGATCTCGCCACCAGCCATACCTTTACCGACATAGTCATTGGCATCACCTTCTAGCTCGATATTTAGGCCGCCTGCATTCCACACGCCCAAGCTCTGCCCTGCTGTGCCCGTTAGATGCAGCTTGATTGGCATATCACTCATACCAAGATTGCCCCAGACTTGAGCGATCTCACCTGAGATACGCGCGCCGATTGAGCGATCGCAGTTGCCGATAGCATAGCTATAATCGCCGCCTGTACCTTGACGAATATTAAGCAGCATATCACTGACCATCTGCTCAGCGAGCAAGCCTTTATCAAATGGCTCATTACGCTCTACCTGACACGTTTGTGCGTTGCCAACGCTGGCTGGATGACTAAACAAGAGTGGCGTTAAGTCGAGGTGACGCTGCTTTGCAGTATTGCCTTCTAACACCTCGAGCAAATCAGTACGTCCGACCAGCTCTTCCATACTACGTACGCCAAGGGCGGCAAGCCACTCACGTGTCTCCGTCGCCACAAACTTAAAGAAGTTGATGAGCATCTCCGCTTCACCGATGAAGTGCTCGTCACGCAACTTGGCTTTTTGGGTAGCAACGCCTGTCGGGCAGTTGTTTAGATGGCAGATACGCAAGTATTTACAGCCCACCGCAATCATCGGCGTGGTACCAAAACCAAAGCTTTCTGCGCCAAGGATAGCGGCTTTTACCACATCAAGGCCTGTCTTGAGTCCGCCGTCCGTTTGTACCCGCACTTTATCGCGCAGGCCATTGACGCGTAGCGACTGATGCGTCTCTGCCAAGCCCAGCTCCCACGGCGAGCCTGCATGATGGATAGAAGACAGCGGTGACGCTGCCGTACCGCCATCATAGCCTGAGATGGTGATTAAGTCGGCATAGGCCTTGGCCACGCCCGTCGCGATGGTGCCAACGCCTGGACGTGAGACCAGCTTCACCGAGACCAAGGCATCGGGATTGACTTGTTTTAAGTCAAAAATCAGCTGCGCCAAGTCTTCGATAGAATAAATATCATGATGCGGCGGCGGTGAGATGAGTGTCACCCCTGGTACAGAGTAACGCAGGCGCGCGATCAGCGCATTGACCTTACCACCTGGCAGCTGTCCACCCTCCCCTGGTTTTGCGCCCTGAGCGACCTTGATCTGCATGACTTCTGCTGAGCGCAAGTACGCAGGCGTGACACCAAAACGACCAGAAGCCACTTGTTTGATTTTTGAATTGCGCAGCGTGCCATAGCGTACCGGATCCTCGCCGCCCTCTCCTGAGTTTGAGCGGCCACCGATGGTATTCATCGCCATGGCGATCGCTTCATGTGCTTCTGGTGATAGAGCGCCAAGCGACATGCCCGCCGAATCAAAGCGTGTCAAAATAGCTGAGATGTCTTCGACCTCATTCACGTCAATCGAGTTATCTGTCTTTAATTGCAACAAATCCCGCAAGGTTGCTACAGGGCGACTGTTCACCAAGTCGGCATAATGACGATAATTGTCATAATCGCCTGTCCGTACAGCGGTGTGCAGGCTGTTAATCACATCAGGATTAAAGGCGTGATACTCTTTGTTAAAGACAAACTTGAGCAAACCACCTTGATCAAGGGGCGCACGGCGCTTAAAGGCGTTGGCCGCGAGTATGGCCTGATCTGCTGCCAGATCGGCAAAGGTGGCGCCTTTGATACGGCTTTGCACACCTTTAAAGCATAGGTTTACCACTTCTTCTGAGAGACCGACCGCTTCAAATAATTGTGCACCGCGATAAGAGACGATGGTTGAGATACCCATTTTTGATAAGATTTTTAGCAAACCTTTATCCAAGCCTTTACGGAAATTGACCCGCGCCTGAATCGGATCGCCAAGCAGCTCACCACTGGCCACCAAGTCATCAATGACATCATAAGCCAAATATGGATAGACGCAGGTAGCGCCAAAGCCAATTAATACCGCCACCTGATGCGAGTCACGCGCCAGCCCCGTCTCGATGATGAGATTGGCATCGGTGCGGATACCTTGGGCAATCAGATAATGATGCACTGCCCCTGTCACCATGATGGCATTGGCAGGGACTTTGTCGGCGACGATGTTTTTGTCAGACAACACAATCAGCGTATGGCCTGCGCGAATACTGCTTGCCACTTGCTCACAGATAGCAGTGATGGCTTCTGACAGCTCAAGGGTGCGATCATAATTTAAATCAATACGCGCCATCTGAAACGCTGGGTCGTCTAAGCGCTCAAGCTGCTGCATTTTGCTGGCTGACAACACCGGTGAGGATAAGATAATACGGTGTGCATCGCGCGCGGATGGTGCAAACACATTGGTTTCAGCGCCGAGGCACGTCTGTAGAGACATCACGATTGACTCACGTAATGGGTCAATCGGTGGGTTGGTCACCTGCGCAAACTGCTGACGAAAAAAATCGCCGACATGACGAATTTGCTGCGACAGCACTGCCATTGGTGTGTCATCTCCCATCGAACCTACTGGCTCTTGACCATTTTCGGCATTGGGACGGATGATTTCGGTACGCTCTTCATTGGTGATGTGATACATCTTTTGTAGGACCTTGAGTGGCTCGCCGCGGCAGGCCTGCGCTGCTAGCTGCTCTTCTAGGCGCTCATCATCACGGATACGGGTCGCTTCTTCGCGCAACCATTTGCGATACGGGTGCGCTTTTTTTAGTAAGGTCGCTATGGCTTTGGTATCTAAAATCTGGCCAGTCATGGTATCGATGACCAGCATTTGACCGGGACCGACGCGGCCTTTTGCCAGTACATCTTTTGGCGCATAATCCCAAACACCCACTTCAGAGGCGACTGTGATGTAGCCGTTCTTCGTCGTCACCCAGCGCGATGGGCGCAAGCCATTGCGATCAAGCATGCACACCGCATAGCGCCCATCTTGAATCACCAGACCCGCTGGCCCATCCCATGCTTCCATATGCTGCGAATAAAACTCATAAAACGCGCGCAAATCCATGTCCATGCTATCGACATTTTGCCAAGCAGGTGGCACGAGTATCGACATGGCATGAAACAGACTCATGCCGCAAGACATCAGCACCTCAAGCATATTATCCAAACTTGAAGAATCCGAGCCTGTACGATTGACCAGTGGTGTCAGCTCATTTAGGTTGGGCAGTTTGTCCGATTTGAGTTTTGGGGTGCGTGCCTCCGACCAGTTACGGTTGCCCGTGATGGTATTTAGCTCACCATTGTGCGCCAGATAGCGAAACGGCTGCGCAAGCGGCCAGCGCGGTAAGGTATTGGTAGAAAAACGCTGGTGGAATACCACGATATGTGAGGCCAAGCGCTCATCTTGCAGATCCAAAAAGAACGCTGGCAAGTCAGACGGCATCACCAACCCTTTATAGATAATCGTCTGGGCGCTCAACGAGCACACGTAAAACAACTCATCGTCTGCCAAACGTTGCTCGGCTTTTTTGCGCGCGACAAACAGCTTACGATTAAAATCATCTGCTGATAAATCATCAGGCGCATTGACAAACACTTGCTTAAAATCAGGCAATGTCTCACGGCCTATGTCACCGACAATCGTCAAATCAAGTGGCACATTACGCCAGCCCGCCACATCCAAGCCTTGTGCAGTAATTTCTTTAGAGAGTATTTGCTGGCTGTGTTTTGCTTTAGCAGCGTCGAGATTGACAAAGACCATGCCCACCGCAAAGTTATCAGTAATATCAAACTGTAGCTCGGCGGCAATTTTTTGAAAAAACTTGGTCGGCGTTGCCAACAATAGACCACAGCCGTCACCCGTCTTACCATCAGCAGCAACACCGCCACGGTGCGTCATACAGCTTAAGCTATGAATGGCTGTTTTTACCAAATCATGGCTGGCCTCACCCTCAATGTGAGCGATCAAACCAAAACCACAGTTATCAGAGAAGTCATCTGGCGTGGCCAAATGCGTATGGGAGGAAATCATTGACATGGCTAGTCCTTTTAAGTGAACGGGTCGCTTATCATCCAATGCGGAGCATAAACGGCTATCCGTAGGCAGAACGGGCTAATAATTAATATTCGTATATCCGAATTAATAATTGATGTGACGTTCTTATTCATCATACTCTGAGAATCAGGTTAGCACCTTGACCCTCCTAGTCATTAATGATGTCTGAACAGATAATTAATGTATGAATAGACAGTAAGTAATGGATCTTGGCAATCAGATAAAAATCGTTTTATCTGCCAGTTACTCAGTTCTCAATCACATGCTATTGTTAACTGGAGTATCGCTTGTCACCGTGTATTACCGAACGCTATGATTATATTGGCTAGGTAGTGTAACGGTGCGATGATTTATATTGAATATTTGACGCTCTGTATTTAAGCGCTTTATTCACTCTAAAAAGAGCGACCGTAAGGGAGGCTGCGCCATTTATTATCGTATAAATGCAAATAAAAATGGCTGCGCTTGGGACAACAAACAGTAGTGAAGCGTCTTATAAATTTGATGCAATCACTCACCGAATGTTCAATAAATAGTTATTTACGATAACTATACAGAACGTCGCCCACCGTTATATTAGTTAATGATTGACAAAAAATCTAGTCTTTTCTATCGATTCATCACCCATATTTTGTAAGAGAACGTATTACTAATGGTTATATAATGACGAAAAACAGCAGATAAAAACGCATATAAAGGCAGGTTTTAGCCATCATTTAAGCCATGGTTCATGCAACTAAGATAGCAGAACATAAAAGCAAAAGCGGTAACTGGAGAAAATAATAACGGTCACTTGATACACAAAATACCTGCCAAAAAAAGCCCATCAGCATCTTTGCTAATGGGCTTTATTACTATCGCTACGGCTCTGATCAAATCATCAGACGCAACTTAATTGCTTTTTTCTTCAATCAGCTCTTTAATACTGTCGCCGTTATTTTTGGCAGCGTTGTTGTTTTTAGCTACACCTTGGTTGGTACTTTTATTGTCCGTGTCGGTATTGCTATTTTTATTGGGATTACTGTTTTTATTGCTGGCGTTATTGACACCGCTATTTGCCGCATTATTTGCGCCCGCATTTGTCCCACTGCTACTACTTGGCGGCTTCGGCGTTGGTACGACTGGTGGTTTCTTATTGCTACTATCACCGCCTGCCGCTACCGGTTTTTGATTGTCCGCAGGTTTGTTGCTCGACTCTTCGTTGCCTGCGCCCACAGACGACTGCTCTTCACCGCCTACGATACGCTCCTCAGTGACAGATAAGGTCTCAGAGGTGTCGATAGACTGGCGAATACTGGTCTCACTGCTGCTCTTAGCGCGCCGTGTTTCATCGGCGTCGTTGCTGTCATCGGCAGGTTGACGCACTGGTACTTCGCGCTTGGTCGGGCGCAAATCAACCGCGCGCGTTCGCCTATTGCTCAAATCTTTTATGGGATCGGGGCGCTCATAATTATCGATGATACCGATATAGCGATTGATTTCTTCTGGCAACACGCGGACATCGGCCGGTAGTTTAAAGTCCACCAATTTTGAGGCGCCAACCGCTTCTTGCGGACTGCTCATCAGCCCATAAGTCAGCATATAACGCACTTGGTTTTCGTCATCTAAATAGCGAAAATACGCAAACTTTTTGCGATCATCACGGCTTTCTAGATAGCTGACGATGACGTCGTTTTCGGCGACATTCATCACCTGCACTGTCCATTTGCCCTTGTTCGCTAGCAAATAGCGCTTGTCTTTGAACTCATCAGGATAGCTGCGCAAATCGCGAATGGTCGCATCAAAGCTGAGCGGCTGCACATCCGTATCCAGCTCATGCAAGGATTCTATGGTGAGCGGCTGCTCAAGCTCAGCACTAAGCGGCTGCGGCGTGGTTATCGGTGCGTTTTCAATTTTGGCACCCATCGCTGGGGTCTGACTAAACATCCAAACCAAAGCGGTAACCACGCCAAGTAGCAACGTCGCTACCAGCCAAATCAATGCTTGGCGGCGATATGCTTGGCTTGCGCTACGCGTCGTCGATCTTGGTGCTGCCATGAGAGTATCCTTGGTGAAAATAGGGTTAAGAACGCAACATAAAGACTCGTTGAAAGTAAATGCCAGCGGTCACGTTAGGCGCTAAACGCACATTGTCTTCACCAAACGCTTATAATTGTAAAATCAGTATCTTACGTACTGTGTGCGGCCAGCACGTCGGTTAATAGCGTGGCATCAAAATCATTGGTCAATATCGCCTCACCCAGTGATTTTAACAAAATCAGGCGGATTTGTCCGTGTTTCACTTTTTTATCATGACCCATCAGATCAAGCGCAGTGTCCACCGCGATCGCAGGCGGGTGGATAGGCAGATTTGCCAAGGTCAACACATGCTTGACACGCGCCACCTCCTCATTACTTAGCCAGCCCATTTTTTGTGAAAGCTCGGCGGCCTGTACCATACCTGCCGCCACAGCCTCGCCGTGTAGCCAGTTGCCGTAGCCTTGATGCGTCTCGATCACATGACCAAAAGTATGGCCGAAATTAAGCAAGGCACGCACACCTGACTCGCGCTCGTCTTGGGCCACGATATCGGCTTTATATTGACAGCAGCGCTTTACCGCTTCACCAAGCACGGCCAAATCCAGCGCCATCATGGCAGGCAGATTGCTCTCCAGCCACTGCAAAAAACTGACATCCATGATAAGGGCGTACTTGATGACCTCTGCCAGCCCTGCTGAGAGCTCACGAGCAGGCAAGGTTTTGAGTGTACTCATATCAGCCAGTACCATTTGCGGTTGCCAAAAAGCGCCAATCATGTTTTTGCCTTGTGCATGATTGATGCCTGTTTTGCCGCCGACACTAGAGTCTACTTGTGACAGCAATGTCGTTGGTATCTGGATAAAATTTACGCCGCGCATAAAACTTGCCGCCGCAAAGCCTGTCATATCGCCAATGACGCCGCCACCTAGGGCGATGAGCGTCACGTCACGGTTGAAATGGGCATCCATCAGTGCATCATAAATCTGATTGATACTGTCTTGATTTTTATACTGCTCACCATCTGGCAGCACGCAGACTCTCACAGTAAAGTGCGCGGCCAGCGCTTGTTCAAATGCAGAGAGATATAAAGGCGCAACCGTCTCATTGGTGACGATTAAAACCTGACGGCCCGTGATGTAAGGCGCCACCTGCTGCGCCATACTGCCATTTTTGGCCGCGTCTTCAGTAATAATGATGGGATAATCATGGCTTTGTGTCTGAACGGTTAAACCCTCAAAAAACAGTGGCGTGGCCATGAAGTACTCCTTAAATAGTGGTCATAAGCGATGAGCAGCTGACTGTCTGTCATCCATACAGTATCTATACAGTTAGCTTTGATTATTAGGGGCGGTAATGGCAGACATATCAAACGATGCCAGCTGCTGCAAGAGTTGATTGACCATATGACGCGGATAAGTATGGCCAGTTGGCATGATGATATGCGCCACTTGCCGGTATAGCGGATCACGGGTGCTGTAGAGATCCTGCAATATCTGCTTAGGGTTGGGCTGCTGTAGCAATGGTCGCGACTTGTCTTTTGCCGTACGCGCCATTTGCACATCAACGGGGGCATTGAGATACACGACGATGCCACGCTGGTGCAAAAACGCGCGATTTTCGGCAGACATGACCGCACCGCCACCAGTTGCCAATACAATTTGCGGTTTTTGGGTCAACTCATCGATGGCGCGTGTCTCACGCTCGCGAAAGCCTGCTTCACCTTCTTTGGCAAAGATCCACGCAATATCGGCACCTGTTTGCGACTCGATGTACCAGTCACTATCCAAAAACTCACGTCCTAGCTGCTTAGCCAGCAGTTTACCGATTGTCGTTTTCCCTGCTCCCATCGGCCCCACTAAAAACACCGACGGCAATTCCTCCACCATAGTACTTACTCAGCTAAATTAGCTATGATACAACGTCATTGATATTCTGGCTAGTAACGAGCCGCGATAATTGTCCGCAAAATCTCATCCCTCTTTCGGCTGACTCATAAAAAAAGCAAGCACTCAGGCTCGCTTTTTTAAAGTAGGTCAACCTATGATTAATTCAAGCGGCTGGTACCATCATTGATGAGTTTTGGTGTGACAAAGATTAATAGCTCTTCTTTGGCATTACTACGCACATCTTTGCGGAAGGCGCGGCCAATATACGGCAAATCCCCTAAGAAAGGCACTTTATCCACGCCGTTACTGGTACGGTTTTTGAACACGCCACCTAAGACCACGGTCTGACCATCTTCGATGATAACGTTGGTTGAGATTGAGTCTTCAGCGATGGCGACCTGATTGTTGATGATGGTCGGTGTGCCATTGGTGATGAGGAGTTGTAGGCCAATTTTACCATCAGGGGTGATGTTTGGCGTGGCCTCCAAGCTCAGCGCCGCTTCTTTAAAGCTGGTGGTGGTCGCGCCACTGGCTGAGGCTTCTTGATACGGAATCTGAGTCCCAGATGACACCTTTGCGGTTTGTTTATCCGCGGTCAAAATCTTCGGCGTCGAGATGACTTCACCGCGGTTGTCCGCTTGCAGCGCTGATAGCTCAAGGTCGAGCATCACATCTGACATACTGAGCAAACCAAAGGCAATACTACCCGCTGGGTTGGCCACACCCAAATCGACGTTTAGGTTATCAGGGCGCGTGATGTCATAAGAAGGATACGAGACCGTCTGACCGTTGACGGTGGTGGTTTCTACATCAAAGTCTTTTAAATCCCACAATGTCTGGTTACTGCCGCCCACCAACAAGTTACGGTTATTGGCCGCACCATTTGACAAGATACCCCAACGAACACCGATCTCTTTACTAAAGCTGTCGGTCGCACTGACAATACGCGCCTCGATCATCACCTGACGCACCGGAATATCGATTTTGCTGATCAGTTTATGAATGTTTTCAATACTGTCTGCCACATCTTTGACAATCAAGGTATTGGTACGCTCATCCACAGTGACGGTACCGCGATTTGACAACAAAGAGTTATTGTCGTCGGCACGGTTTGAGCTACCACCAGAAGAGCCGCTGCCTTGAGAGATCAATGTCAGAACATCTTGCGCTTTAGCATAGCTTAAGCGGATGTACTCTGTACGTAATGGTGCAAAAGATTCAACCGCTTGCTGCGCTTCAAGCTCACGTGCTTCTTGCTCTGCAAGCTCTGTCGCCGGCGCGACCAAAATCACATTGCCGTTTTCACGTTTGCCCAGATTCTTACTTTTTAGAATAATATCAAGCGCTTGATCCCAAGGCACGTTGATCAGGCGCAACGTGATGTTACCTGCGACCGAATCACTTGCAACGATATTCATCTCGGTAAACTGCGCCAAAATATCTAAAACGCTGCGGATCTCGACATCTTGGAATTCCATAGACAGTGGCTCACCGCTATAGACTCTTTCTTCGAGCGTCGGCTCACGCAGTAGCTCAGGCTTACTGATGCTGATATTTAGCTGATTGCCTGACTGGTACGCTTGATACTCATAATCGTCGTTCATATTGATGGTGACGACACCATTTTGACCTTGGTTTTTGGTATCAATACTACTCACCAGACCGCTATTGATATTTAGACGGCGCAGCAAATTTCTAGGCACCGTACTGCCTGTCAAACGGACGACCAGCTTATTGCCTTGACGTTGTACATCTACTGGAATGGCTTCATTGGCCAAAGCGATACTGATATTACCACCACCATCGTTACCTGCAGCAAAATTGACGGCGGTTAGGCCTTCATAGCTATATTGCTTACTCACTTGTGAGGCGGCAAGCTGTGGATCCAATAGCGGATTGACCCGAACCACCATCGTATCTGCGGGTACTTGATTTTTGACCACTGTAGTGTTGGTGCTATTGACCGCCGCAACAGGAACGCTACTGGTTTCTACAATGGGGGTGACAATTGCTGTGGTTGTCATGCCACTACTGTTATTCAGCACATCTTGCACAGGATCATTGGTGATTATTTGATTAACGACGGGTTGATTAACGACGGGCTGATTAACAGGTTGACTAACCACGGGGCGGCTAGGGTCAGTGATGGTCAGCAGCAAATCATTACCATCGACCGCTGTGGTATAGTTGCCTGCTTGCTTGAGACCCACAATGAGACGCGTGGTGCTGTCGCTGCTTAGTGTCGTGACATCATTGACCATGCCGATGTTGTATTCGTTAAATCGGCTAGCCAGCCCATTTTGCACTTGTTCAAAATCTAGTACCAAACGGCTTGGATCATCTAGCTGATAGGCTGCAGGCAATGCTGGCGCACTGGCAAAGCTCAAGCGCATTTGCGTCACTGCTGGCGCAGTTTGTACCACAGAGACGTTATTGATACGCTGGGCAGCTTGGGCATGGTTACTCACTGCTACCATGCTGACTGCCAATGCTGAAACGGCAAAAGCAGAAGATACGCGGTTACTCATCGTCATTACCTTGTTGTTGCGTACTGTCATTATTTATTCCTCAAAAAATCTGCCGACTTAGCTTATAGGAGAGACCAGCGACTGGGGTTTTTCGATAAACCCTGCGCGGCTGTCTGGCACAATTTCAATCAAGTTAATCTGGGTCGGCGTGATTTCAACAATACGGCCGTCATTCAATCCAAGATAATCACCTACTTTCACACTCGCAACTGAACCATCAGGACGTTGTACCAACGCATATCGCTGACCTTCAGGCGAAATAACAACACCGCGAAAGACCAGCTGTGATAGCTCGTACTGCTCAAGCGGCCCTTTGACTCTGGTAATATTAGGGCGTACACCATCGATAGGCGTCATCGGCCCTTGTACATTGACCAAACTTGGGGGCAAAAACGGACTGCGCTGCGTGCTTGCGCTGTATACAAAATCCTCTACCAGCTCCGCCTTAGGTGGGGGCTCAATCGGCTGCGCTGGCTGGTTGCGTATGTCATTCATCGACTGCTGTGCCATCCCTATGCGATCGCTACAGCCCGTCATCGACAACACAACCATACTTAACGCCAGTAACGTGGGCAGTTTATTTATCATCATTGACTGTCTCCTGCAGCAGCGGCATCACCTTCAGGATTTGCTTCTTTTGAACGGTAGGTTTTGGTTTGTAGTACCAGATTTAGCTCTGGTAATACATCCAAGCTCGGCTGCGGGTTACTCACCTCAAAATCATGCATCGTGATGATACGAGGTAGAGCAGCCAGTCCACTGATAAAGCTGCCGAACTGATGATACTCACCCAATGCAGCAATACGTATCGGCTGCTCAATAAAAAACTCGTTTTCAATTTCAGGCTCAACCGAGATATCTTGAAAGCGAATATTACTGCCCACACCAGTCATGTTGATGCCCTCTACCAGCTCTGACACCCGTGTGTCTTTTGGTAGTTGATCAAGTAACGAGTTAAACTCAGCTTCCATCTGCACCACTTGCGCTTTATACGCTTCTAAGTGACGGGCGCGTGATTCTTTTTCACGATAACTATCGAGCAAGGTTTGCTGCTGGCTTTCGGCGGCATTGATTTCATCGATTTTGCCACTGATCGGCAGCGCCCATGACAAGGCGGCGATAAAAACAATGATAAGCCCTATCACCGTTACCTTGACGGGCAATGGCCAGCTACCATAGTTTTCGGAGTCTAATGACTCAAAACTGCGACGAAACTCTTGTAAGTCAAACTGCTTTTTTGGCTTTAGCTCTGCTTTTTTGATTTTGACTAGGCTTTTTTTGCGGCTCAGTTTCATAACGCACCTCCAAGCCCAGTACCCTCGTCAGGTGTGGCCGTCTCTGACTGCACCCTTGTGGTCACCACAAACTGTACATAGCTGTCTTCTGGATAAACAGGGCGCGTCTGCTCACCTGTATTGATGGTGTTATTGAGCGCAGGCGCTGCCTGATAAGCACTGATGTTTTGTTGAATATTGCTGACAGCAGAGTTACCCATCCATTTACTACTATCGAGATTACGAATCAGATTGGACACCACATTTGGGTTATCTGCCAGGCCGGTCAAGGTAATGACATCCCCTTCGCGCTTGAGATTATTGAGATAAAGTGCCGACGGCATTGCTTTAGCCAAATCGTCCCATAGACGTACAGGAACAGGGCGGCGACCTTGCAAGTCTTGAATCACTTGCATGCGTGAGATAATATCTTCACGGCGCTGCTCTAAGCTATCGATTTCGCTCAACACGGTGTCTAAGCGCGCGTTTTCTTGTTCAATCAAGGCATTGGCATCGAGCTGCTCTTCAAGCTCATTATTAAAATAGCTCCACGTAGCAAATGCGGCCAACAACGTTAGTAGTGTCACAGCTACCACAAGCGTGATAAACTCTTTGTTGCGGCGTTCGCGCTCTTCGGCGCGCCAGGGTAAGAGGTTAATACGAGCCATTAGTCAAAGCTCCTTAACGCAAGACCACATGCTGCCATGAGGCTTGGGGCATCGATCGCCAGTTGCTCATTATCGATATGTGGCACGATGGTCATATTGGTAAATGGATTGGCGATACTGACAGTCACGCCCAGTTTTTGTTGCGCCATGCCAGCCAGACCGGGAATCGAGCTACTGCCCCCCGCGAGGACCACGTGATCAATATTGCTGTATTGGCTCGAAGAAAAATAGAACTGCAAAGAGCGAGTGATTTGCTGAATGGTGTTTTCGATAAACGGCGTCAATATCTCAGGATAATAATCGTCAGGCAAGGTGCGCTCACGCTTACTCAGCGCTGCTTCCTCAGATGATAAGCCATAGCGATTTTGTATTGCCTCTGTAAGCTGAGCACCCCCAAATAGCTGTTCGCGGCTATAGATAAATTCGCCATTTTTGGCGACATATAAGGTGGTTTGATTGTGACCAATATCTACCAAAGCGACTAATTCTGGTAGCCCTGGTAAATTATCTACCATCAAACCAAAAGCACGCTCAATGGCGTGCGACTCAATATCCATGACCTTGGTTTGCATGCCACCGAAGGTTAAGGCATCGACGCGTTGGTCGACATTCTCCGAGCGTGAAGCCGCCAGTAGCACCTGCACCATATCATCACTGACCAAAGAAGGGCCTAAGACTTCAAAGTCTAGGTTGACGTCTTCAAGAGGATAAGGCACGTATTGATCGGCATCGAGACGTATCTGCGCTTCGCGCTCGACATCGCTGAGTGCCATGTCCATATCGATGATCTTGGTAATCACCGCTGACCCTGATACGGCTGTCGCTGCATGAGCATTAGCCACTTGACAGCGTCTGGCCAAACTGGCAATCGTATCGCCAACGGCTTCAGTATCCACGATGAGTTTATCGACGACTACGCCTTCCGGTAGTCTTTCAATGCCATAAGATTTTAAGTGGAACATGCCTTGTTGGCGCTGTATGTCAACCAACTTTACTGAGGTGGCACAGATATCCACTCCAATCAAATGTCGACTTTTGGGAGTAAATAGCCTCACAAACTCTATACCTTATATTAAGTGTACAATCTGATAGTTATTTGTAATAATTGAATACAATACTTTACTTAATAGATAGATTCAAGCATTTAAATTATATATTAAGGCTAACTTACACATTTATTATGACCTCCCTATTTCGTTCAAGGTATAATGCACTACCTGTTGCAAATCATTAATTAATAAGTCTTATTATGGCCAAAAAAAATGCTACTGCTCACATTATTCACTTTTTGGTAGGGCTATTTATTGCTTGTTTAGCCTTGGCGGTCATCTTGGCAATGGCAGTTCCTATTGGCTTTTATGGCATGGCCATGTATTTATCGCCTACCCTGCCAAGTACGCAAGAGATAAAGACCGCGACGCTAGAAATGCCATTGCAGATATATAGTAGTGATGACAAACTCATCGGTCAATACGGCAATCGTTTATCATTGCCGATCACTTTTGAGGAAATCCCTGAAGATTTGACTCATGCTTTTTTGGCCGCAGAAGATGCGTCTTTTTTCCAGCACAGTGGTATCAGCATTAAAGGTCTAGGTCGCGCGGTCACCGAAGTGGTGACCGATGATGATAGTCAAACAGGTGGCTCAACCATCACCATGCAGGTGGCCAAAAACTACTTTTTGAGCCCAGAGCGTACCTTAAATCGTAAACTAACTGAGCTATTTTTGGCCCGTAAAATAGAAGATCAGCTCAGTAAAAACGACATTTTGACCCTGTATGTCAATAAGATTTATTTGGGTGAAGGCGCTTACGGCATCCGTGCGGCCGCCAAAAAATACTATAGTAAGTCACTAGACAACCTCACCATTGCAGAGATGGCAATGCTGGCAGGTCTGCCAAAAGCCCCTTCTAAGTACAATCCTGTTGCCAATCCTGAGCGCGCCCTGACACGCCGAAACTGGATCATTGGCCGTATGTATGAGCTGGGTTATATCAGTCAAGCGCAGCATGATGAGGCAGTCAACTCCCCCATCGGCATCAAGCTCTATCAAGAAAAGCTCGATGTTAATATGCCTTATTTGGCAGAGATGGCACGCTCTACCTTAGTAAATCGCTACGGTGAGCAGGTCATGCATGGCGGCTGGCGCGTACGTCTGACCGTCGATAGCAAAGCACAAACCGATGCAGAGGCCGCCGTACTCAAAGGTCTCATCGCTTATGAGCATCGCCATGGATGGCGCGGCGCTGAAGCGAATGATGAGCCATTAGAGAACTTCCGTCGGTATAGTAACCTATCACCTGCCAAAGTGACAAAAGTAAATGCTCGTAGTTTTGAGGCCACTATCCCCTCGGGTGAGACGGTGACGGTTAACTGGTCTGGGATGAGCTGGGCGCGCAAATACATCTCTGCCGATCGTATCGGTTATTATCCAAGTAATGCCAGCCAAGTCGTCAGTAAAAACGATATTGTGCGCCTGATTCCGACAGCGAGCAATCGCTGGCAGCTGGCTCAAATTCCTGACATACAAGGCAGTCTGGTTTCATTAAACCCAGAAACAGGCGCGCTCAATGCTTTGGTCGGTGGTTTTGATTTTAATCACAGTAAGTTTAACCGAGCGCTGCAAGGCTGGCGGCAACCTGGCTCTACCATCAAGCCTCTAGTCTATACCGCAGCCTTAGAAAAAGGCTATCGCCCTGATAGTATCGTCTCAGATCGTCCTATCCAAGTTGGAGACTGGAAACCCAAAAACTCTGACGGGCGTTTTTTAGGAGACATCACCTTACGTCGCGGTTTGTATCTATCGCGTAACCTTGTCTCTATTCGTCTGTTACAGGCCGTCGGTATCTCTGATACTCGTACATTATTAGACGAGTTCGGTCTCGATAAAGAAAAGCTGCCAACTACCCTATCGTTGGCATTGGGTACAGGGCAAGCGACACCGCTACAGATGGCCACCGCTTATGCAACCTTTGCCAATGGCGGTCACCGTGTACAGCCTTATTTTATTGAGCAAATTTATAACTACAATAACAAACTGCTTTTTCAAGCCAACCCGCAGCAAGCCTGCGCCTCATGTTTTAATGAGCAACTAGAACGCGTCAACAAAAAACTGCTAGAAGACTATGATAGCGCGCTCGAACAAGCGGCAACTGTAGATGCAGCAGCAGACTCAAAAGACAGTGATGCCGAAGCAAGTACACAGAGCGATCAAAGCCGTATCTATGATGCCAGTCCGCAATCAGATCGCCTAAAAGCGCCTGCGGTACAGTACGTGATGGCCAAACAAGCACCACGTATCTTAAAGCCGAGAGTAGCCTTTGAGATGGCAGACATATTACGTGATGTTGTACAGCATGGCACGGCCAGAAGAGCAAAAGCACTGGGACGTGATGATATCGGTGGTAAAACTGGTACCACCAACGAAGCAAAAGACGCTTGGTTTGCAGGGTTTCATCCCAGTAACGCAACCGTCGTCTGGATGGGCTTTGACCAACCATCGACCATGGGTCGGCGCGAATACGGCGGCGTGGCAGCGCTACCAGTATGGATTGACTTTATGAAAGCCCAGCTCAAAGACACCCCTCATCAATGGGTCTCTATCAATAATCGCTCAAAATCCAAAAAACAAAAACAAAGAATCATAGAAATGACGGATGACGGTATCGTTACCAGCGATGAAGACGGTAATACGCCTACCGACACTGCATCAGAAAAACCTGTCAAAACCAGCACCCAGCAGCGCAAGCCGCCAGCACCTGAGCCGGTCGAAGACGAGCGTTCAGCACCAACGACGCGTCATGATAGCGTACCGCAAAATCCGCTATCGGTAACCCCGGTGGAGCGTATGCCGGCCATGCCTGAATAACCCAAGCTCTAGGGTGTGTCCTCATTTTAAAAATGGCGATAAAAATGAGATAAATCGCCGTCAAACAAGGAAAATAGCGCAGGTAATATCGAGATACTAGTCAGCTACTTGACACCGTTTGGCCAGATTTAGCCATTTTTAGCCCATTTAGATGGCTATCGATCGAATTGAGGACACGCCCTAGTATGGTTAATTCACTTTAAAACCGATACAGTGCAGCTGGTATGAATTTTGCTCAGCATCTGTCAGCGTAAACACAGCAAGCAAGAGAAACTTATATCAGTTGCACGTTAATTTGAGCCTATCGACTTTATTTTGAACTGACTATACGTTATATGAAAGCGTGACTTTATATAAAAGCGTGTTTGACCATGATCAAACACGCTTTTTTTCTTGATGCTCTTGTATAAGGTAGGGCCAAAAAGCCGTTAAACAACAGCATGGATCAGGGTGGTTAAAACTCAACCATACCCGCACGCAGCTGCTCTATCAGCTCTAAGAGCTGCTGACGCCACTCACGTATGGTTGCTTCATCTGGTAGCCACTGATTCGATAACGTCACAACGTTGACAATAAGATCAGTCGCTTTTGCCGTATCTCTACTCGCACTTAGCGTCTCATCAATCACTGTATCTGGCGGTACCGCATACAAACTACGCTGATACGCGCGCTCTATGTTGGCCACAAAGCCCTGCTGCTGCAACTGTTGTAAACGCTGGACTTCAGGCGATACCTGCGTGCGCGCACTTAGCGCTTGCTCGATGTCGCACAATGTCGGCGCTGTCATGTTTAAACCATAAAAATGTCCAAGCTCCTGAGTAAAAGCCAACAACGCACCATATAAATGAAAAATAGCGGTTTCACAATGAGCCTGATATAGCTGCTTATCACTACTACTGTCCGCCGCTTGGCAGGCAAGACGACAAAAATACAGCTTTTGATTGGTGCGGTCTGCTTGATATTTGGCAACACGGGTTTTACCAGCCATTGGCAATTTATCCTTCTATAAGATATAAGTGGGAGCTTGTTTTCCAGTGTAC
This sequence comes from Psychrobacter halodurans, assembly GCF_017498075.1. Classification (NCBI taxonomy): domain Bacteria; kingdom Pseudomonadati; phylum Pseudomonadota; class Gammaproteobacteria; order Moraxellales; family Moraxellaceae; genus Psychrobacter; species Psychrobacter halodurans. The sequence continues at coordinate 13,733 of NZ_JAGBKN010000023.1, read as the reverse complement.
TATTTTTTTGGATAACAGTACCACGTCTTTCTGACTTTTGTACGTGCACAAAAAAGCCAGCAACATAGGCTGGCTTTTTTGAGAGTGATAAGACATCGAAGACAATTAATTGTCTTGATTTAGCTCTTGCGCAAAGGCTTCATCAAAGCTTGCAAAGTCTTTACTATCGGTGCTAGCCGTCATATCAAAAGCTGCGTTTAGATCTGACTCTTGCAGTTTTTGCTCTGCTTTTTCTTTACGGGCTTTGTGATAAGCAAGCCCCGTACCAGCAGGAATCAAGCGACCAACGACCACGTTTTCTTTTAGACCACGTAGCTCATCAACTTTACCTGTTACCGCAGCGGCAGTTAGGACACGAGTAGTCTCCTGGAACGACGCCGCTGAGATAAAGCTTTCTGTTGCCAGACTTGCTTTGGTGATACCAAGCAATTGACGCTCGTACTGTACTGGGAACTTACCTTCGGCTTCAAGTTTGCTATTTAACGCTTTGATATCCGCGTACTCGACCTGATCGCCTTTAAAGTGGTTTGAATCACCGCCGTCAGTCACTTCAACTTTGCGCAGCATCTGACGAATAATAACTTCGATGTGCTTATCGTTGATTTTTACACCTTGCAGACGATAGACGTCCTGTACTTCGTTGACGATATAATCAGCAAGGGCGGTTTGACCTTTTAGACGTAGGATATCGTGCGGGTTTTGCGGACCATCAGCGATGATCTCACCGCGAGCAACGGTTTCGTTTTCGAAAACGTTGATCTGACGCCATTTCGGGATTAGCTCTTCATGTACCTCACCATCTTCATTGGTGATGATAAAGCGATTTTTCCCTTTGGTTTCTTTACCAAAGCTGACCACACCAGTCATCTCTGCCATGATAGCATGATCTTTTGGACGACGTGCTTCAAACAAATCAGCCACACGTGGTAGACCACCGGTAATATCCTTGGTACCTGATGACGCTTGTGGTACACGGCCTAATACCGAACCTGCGGCTACTTTTTCACCGTCGCTGACGCGGATGATGGTTTCCGCTGGCAAGAAATAAACCACTTCTTTGCCTTCATCCGTATTCAAGATGATAGCAGGACGCAAATCTTTAGCCGAGCTTGAACGGTCACGAGTCGCTAAAATTTCAAAAGAGCTCATACCCGTTGCATCATCGACTTTCACCGTCGCTGTCGAACCATCAATGATATCACTAAAGCGTGCCGTACCGGCGAACTCTGTGATAATTGGGTGCGTGTGTGGATCCCATTTAGCGATGGTCTGGCCACCTTCGACTTGCTCTTCGTTTTTCACCAGAACGCTTGAGCCATAAGGCACTTTATAGCGCTCACGCTCACGACCAAGCTCATCGGTCAACGCAAGTTCCGCTGAACGCGAGACGATAACCAAGTGACCATCAGTGTGTTCAACCGTTTTCATGTTTTCAAAATGCACTTGACCTGCATTACGTGCTGAGATGCTGTTGTCCACAGACGCAGAGCTTGCCGCACCGCCCACGTGGAAGGTACGCATGGTCAACTGAGTACCAGGCTCACCGATTGACTGGGCTGCCATGACACCGACTGACTCACCGATGTTGACTTTATGACCACGAGCCAGATCACGACCATAACACTGTGAACACACGCCATGCTCAACTTCACAAGTAATCACTGAACGTACCCAGATGTCATCAATGGCATTGTTGTCTAGTACATTTACCCAATGCTCATCGATCAACGTACCCGCTGGAATCAAGACTTTTGACGGATCGTCATTATACGTCACATCACGCGCGGTCACACGGCCAAGGACAAGCTCACCGAGTTTTTCGATGATCTCACCACCTTGGATGTGCGGCTTCATGAGCAAGCCTTCTTCGGTGCCACAGTCTTCGCTGGTCACAACCAAATCTTGCGCCACATCGACCAAGCGACGCGTTAGGTAACCTGAGTTAGCCGTTTTTAGGGCAGTATCAGCCAGACCTTTACGCGCACCGTGCGTCGAGATAAAGTACTGTAGTACGGTCAAACCTTCGCGGAAGTTGGCTTTAATCGGTGTCTCAATGATTGAGCCATCTGGTTTTGCCATCAAACCACGCATACCAGCAAGCTGACGAATCTGCGCGGCACTACCACGAGCACCAGAGTCTGACATGATAAAGATAGAGTTAAAGGATTTTTGCTCGTCTTCTTCACCTTGGGCGTTGATGACTTTATCGGTCGCTAAGTTATCCATCATCGCTTTAGCGACTTTATCGTTGGTACGCGACCAGATATCGACGACTTTGTTATAACGCTCACCTGCGGTCACAAAACCTTGCTCAAACTGATCTTCGATTTCGCGAACTTCCGCTTCGGCGGTTTCGATGATTTGTTTTTTCAGCGGCGGAATCACCATATCATCGATACCGATTGATACGCCTGATAATGTCGCTTGAGCAAAACCAAGATACATCAATTGGTCAGCAAACATGACACTTTCTTTGACGCCGACTTTACGGTAGCAAGAGTTGATTAAACGCGAGATGTTCTTTTTGGTCATCTCTTGGTTGCACTCATCAAACGACATGCCTTGTGGCATGATGTTCCAGATAAGCAAACGACCAGCCACTGTATCTTTTAGAGTGACTTCTTTGCTTTCGTTGCCCTCTGCATCGACATGCGTTTCTGTCACACGCACTTTGATTTTTGCGTTGACATGCAGGTCGTTTGAACCGATGGCACGCAAAGCTTCGTTGACGGTCGAAAATATCATGCCTTCGCCTTTGGCATTGATCGACGAGCGGCTAATGTAATACAGACCAAGTACAACGTCCTGTGAGGGTACGATGATTGGATCACCGTTGGCAGGCGATAGGATGTTGTTGGTTGACATCATCAATGCGCGCGATTCGAGCTGAGCTTCTAGCGTCAATGGCACGTGTACAGCCATTTGGTCACCATCAAAGTCAGCGTTAAACGCGGTACAAACCAGCGGATGCAATTGGATCGCTTTACCTTCAATAAGCACCGGCTCAAATGCCTGTAAACCCAAACGGTGAAGCGTTGGCGCACGGTTTAGTAGGACTGGATGCTCACGGATAACCATGGCCAGCATATCCCATACTTGCGGCTCTTCACGCTCTACCATCTTTTTGGCAGCTTTAATCGTTGTGGCTAGGCCATGCGATAGTAGCTTGTTGTAAGTAAATGGCTTGAACAACTCAAGTGCCATTTTCTTTGGCAGGCCACACTGATGCAAACGCAGGGTCGGACCAACCACGATGACCGAACGACCAGAATAGTCAACACGTTTACCAAGTAAGTTTTGACGGAAACGGCCTTGCTTACCTTTGATCATATCTGCCAAAGATTTCAATGGACGCTTGTTACTACCAGTAATTGCACGACCACGGCGACCGTTATCAAGCAAGGCATCGACTGATTCTTGTAGCATACGTTTTTCGTTACGTACGATGATATCAGGTGCACTTAGCTCGAGCAGACGCTTTAGACGGTTGTTACGGTTGATGACGCGGCGATACAGATCGTTTAGATCTGATGTCGCAAAACGGCCGCCTTCTAGTGGTACCAGTGGGCGCAAGTCTGGTGGCAATACTGGTAAGATATTCATTACCATCCACTCAGGCTTGTTGTTCGAGTCACGGAACGCTTCTAATAGTTTTAGGCGCTTAGACATCTTTTTGAGCTTGGTTTCAGAGCCTGTTTGCGGGATCGCTTCGCGCAGCTCATCAATCTCGATATCGATATCGATGTCTTTGAGCAGGTCTTGTACCGCTTCTGCACCCATTTTGGCAGTGAATTCGTCACCGAACTCTTCTAGGGCTTTGTAGTAGTCTTCATCATCGAGCAGCTGGTACTTCTCTAAAGAAGTCAGGCCAGGCTCAGTGACGATATAGCTCTCAAAGTATAGAACGCGTTCGATATCGCGTAGGGTCATATCGAGCAGTAGACCGATGCGGCTTGGCAGAGATTTTAAGAACCAAATGTGCGCAACAGGGCTTGCAAGATCAATGTGACCCATACGATCACGGCGAACTTTGGCAGTGGTGACTTCTACGCCACACTTCTCACAGATAACGCCTTGAAACTTACGGCGTTTGTACTTACCGCACAAGCATTCAAAGTCTTTGACTGGGCCAAAAATTTTGGCACAAAACAGACCGTCACGCTCAGGCTTAAACGTACGGTAGTTGATTGTTTCTGGTTTTTTAACTTCACCATGTGACCACGACTTAACCACATCAGGGGCGGCTAAGGTAATTTGAATACTATCAAACTCTTGATTACCGCTAGCGGTAGGGCTTTGCATGATATCGAGTAAATCTTTCAAGTTGCTTCTCCGTTATCTTTATAATCATCTAGCAGCATATTGTCGACGCCAAGTTAGATGAATGAAGGCAATGAATCGGGTTGAGACAAATCACCAAAAGCAGTCGCCCTAAGCGTACTACTTTTGGTTGACAACTAGGTTAAACAGCAATATTTCTGCTTTGGGTTTAGTTGCTTTGTTTTAACTCAATATTAATACCCAGTGATTTGATTTCTTTGGTCAGTACGTTAAATGACTCAGGCATACCTGGATCCATGTACTGCTCACCATCGACGATGTTTTTGTACATACGGGTACGGCCTTCGACGTCATCTGATTTCACTGTCAGCATCTCTTGCAACGTGTAGGTTGCGCCGTACGCTTCTAGTGCCCATACTTCCATCTCACCGAATCTCTGACCACCGAACTGTGCTTTACCACCTAGTGGCTGCTGCGTGACCAGTGAGTAAGAACCCGTTGAACGCGCGTGCATCTTGTCATCGACCAAGTGGTTAAGCTTGAGCATATACATGTAACCCACGGTCACTTTACGATCAAACTTCTGACCGGTACGGCCATCATACAAGGTTTGCTGACCATCACGGTCCATACCAGCAAGTTCTAGCAAGTCTTTGACTTGATACTCATGAGCACCATCAAACACTGCCGTACCCATCGGCACACCATCACGTAGATTGTCTGCTAATGCCAAGATATCATCATCAGACAAGCTGTCTAGATCGACTGACTCACCGCCGACTTGGTTATAAATCTTATCTAAAAACTCACGTAACTCTTTGATTGCCGCTTGCGCTTTTAGCATACCGTCAATCTTTTCACCCAAGCCCTTAGCCGCCATACCCAAATGCGTCTCAAGCACCTGACCGATGTTCATACGCGATGGTACACCTAGCGGGTTCAATACGATGTCAACGGTATTGCCATGCTCATCATATGGCATGTCTTCGACTGGCATGATGCGTGATACCACACCTTTGTTACCATGACGACCCGCCATTTTATCCCCTGGCTGGATACGACGTTTCACTGCCAGATAGACCTTAACGATTTTTTGGACGCCATGCTGCAAGTCATCACCAGCCGTTAATTTGCGTTTTTTCTCTGCAAATTTCACATCGATGTCTTTTTGCTTATCGACCAAGTAATCAGCGATCTGCGTGAGACGCTCAGAGATCTCTTCTTCGACTGGTTGGATATCAAGCAGCGTCTCAAGACTCATCTCTTTCATGTCAGCCAACGCCATGACTGTGCCGGCTTTTAGACCAGCACCGCCACTGACTTTTTGACCATCAAGCAAGGTACCAATACGGCCACGAGCCGCTTCTTCAAAGATACGTAGCTCTTCTTTTAAATCTTTACGATAGCTATCGAGCTGCGACTTCTCGATTGCTTTGGCACGCGCGTCTTTTTCGACGCCATCACGGGTGAAGACTTGTACGTCGATGACCGTACCTTTGCTTGATGTTGGCACCCGCAGTGAGGTATCTTTTACATCCGCGGCTTTTTCACCAAAGATAGCCCGTAGCAATTTCTCTTCTGGCGTGAGCTGCGTCTCGCCTTTTGGTGTGACTTTACCAACCAAGATGTCGCCTGCGTCTACTTCAGCACCGATATAAACGATACCTGCCTCATCAAGGTTTGAGAGCGCCGCCTCACCCACGTTTGGAATATCAGCAGTGATTTCCTCTGTTCCAAGCTTGGTATCACGCGCCACACAAGTCAACTCTTGAATATGAATGGTGGTAAAGCGATCTTCTTTGACAACTTTTTCAGAAAGCAAAATCGAGTCTTCGAAGTTATAACCATTCCACGGCATAAAGGCGATACGAATGTTTTGACCAAGCGCCAACTCACCCAAATCGGTTGATGGACCATCAGCTAGGATATCCCCTGACGCGATTTCGTCGCCTTGGTTGACAATGATGCGCTGGTTGATACAAGTATTTTGGTTTGAGCGCGTGTATTTGATCAAGTTATAGATATCGATACCCGCTTCGCCTGCGACCATCTCCTCTTCGTTGACACGCACGACGATACGTGAGGCATCGACGTCTTCGATCACACCGCCACGCTTGGCGATCACACATACGCCAGAGTCACGCGCGACGTGACGCTCCATACCCGTACCCACTAACGGCTTATCCGCACGTAGCGTCGGAACCGCCTGACGCTGCATGTTTGAACCCATCAATGCACGGTTGGCATCATCATGCTCTAGGAATGGAATCAAACCTGCGGCGACCGATACTACCTGACTTGGTGACACATCCATATGCGTCACTTTTTCTGGTGGCATACGGACAAATTCACCATAGCTACGCACGCTGACCATCTCATCGCTCAGCTCACTATTTTCATTCACTGGCGAATCTGCTTGAGCAATGACCGTACCAACTTCTTCGATGGCAGATAAGTATTCGATCTGGTCAGTTACTTTGCCATCAACCACACGGCGATAAGGCGTTTCTAAGAAACCAAAGCTGTTGGTTTTGGCAAAGGTCGCTAGTGAGTTAATCAGACCAATGTTTGGACCTTCAGGTGTTTCAATCGGACAGACACGGCCATAATGGGTGTCATGAACGTCACGTACTTCAAAGCCTGCACGCTCACGGGTCAGACCACCTGGGCCAAGCGCGGATACACGGCGCTTATGGGTGACTTCAGACAATGGGTTGTTTTGGTCCATAAACTGTGACAACTGACTTGAGCCAAAGAACTCTTTGACAGCAGCTGCTACTGGTTTTGAGTTGATCAAATCTTGTGGCGATAAGTTATCAGATTCAGCTGACGACAGACGCTCTTTGACCGCACGCTCTACGCGCACAAGGCCGACGCGGAACTGGTTCTCTGCCATCTCGCCCACTGAACGAATACGGCGGTTACCTAAGTGATCGATATCGTCGACTTCACCGCGACCATTACGAATCTCAATCAGCTCTTTTAACACATTGATGATGTCATCATTGGTCAACACACTACGCGCACGCTGGATATCAGCGTCGTCAGTGTCCTCAAAATCAAGACCTAAGCGACGGTTAAACTTCATACGACCGACGTTTGACAAGTCATAACGATCGGCGTTAAAGAACATACTCTCAAACAGCTTTTCAGCAGTCTCAACCGTTGGTGGCTCACCTGGGCGCATGACTTTGTAGATCTCAATCAATGCTTCTTCACGGCTAGAAGTGGTATCAGCACGTAGCGTATCGGCGATATAACTGCCTTGATCGATATCGTTGGTGAACAAAATGCTAAACTCTTTGAGTGCATCACTGGCTTCGAACGCACTGAGCTTGACCAACAATTCATGATCGATGAGCGTATTGGCATGAGCAATCACTTCACCATTGACCACGATATCTTCAGCCAAAATACGCTCGTATAGATATTCATCAGGCACAGCAATTTTCGTCATACCCGCTTGCTCTAACTGACGGATACGGCGAGCATTGATACGTTTGCCCTGCTCGACGATGACATCACCATCAGATGACACGATATCGAACTGCGCCATCTCGCCGCGCAGACGATCAGCGACCAGATCAATCTCAAACTGCTCTTCACCCTTATAGACTTTTACTTTATCAAAGAACAAGTCTAAGATTTCAGAGGTCGTCAAACCAAGCGCACGTAAGATAATAGACGCAAGTAACTTACGACGACGGTCAATACGAGCAAAAACTAAGTCTTTGGCATCAAATTCAAAGTCAAGCCATGAGCCGCGATAAGGGATGATACGAGCGTTATAAAGCACCTTACCACTTGAGTGCGACTTACCTTTATCATGATCAAAGAACACACCAGGCGAGCGGTGCAACTGTGATACGATGACACGCTCAGTACCGTTGATAATAAAGGTACCGTTATCAGTCATCAGTGGCATCTCGCCCATATAGACGCTTTGCTCACGGATGTCTTTGATCGCCGCTTTACTGTCTTTGTCTTTGCTGTCTTTATCCTTGATAATCAAACGGATCTTGACACGCATCGGTGCTGCAAACGTTGAGCCACGCAAGATACACTCACGCTCATCAAACTCAGGCTCGCCTAAGTAATATTCAACGAATTGTAGCTCTGCATTACCAGAATGACTCTCAATCGGAAAAATAGATGAAAAGGCAGCTTGTAGACCAGTATTCTCACGAGCTTTCGGCTTTTTGTGCTCTTGCAAAAATTGCTCATAAGAATCTACTTGAATAGACAGTAAATAGGGAATGTCCATTACAGTGGGCAATTCAGCAAAACTTTTGCGAATACGCTTTTTTTCAGTATAAGAATATGCCATCGAGAGTCCTTACAGTAAACGTGGAAACAAATTAAAAGCGTGGCATGCGTGCATAAATACTATGCAAACATAGCAACGTAAACGTTAATATAAAACAGGTGTTCGTGTTCAGTTTATATCTTTTGTTAATGACTACTTTACTACCAGTGCCGGCTTAGCACCCTTATCAAGTTTTGTCATCAGCATCTAGGTCTTTTACCTAAACCATCCAGCCAAAACCCCATCAGCTGTCACTCATCAAAACCAATATCGTCGCTGATATCTACCGTCTACGAGCCTACATACTGACAGTACAACCATGCAAAATGAATAACCTAAGATAAACAGCTTATTAGAACTAATAATATTGGGGATAACTATAACTTTTAGAATCAGTGTAAACTATAGCGTTAATGGAAAAGCATGCAGACACAAAAAAACGCCAAACATCTCAAGACGTTTAGCTCATATCACTGATTTTAAAAACTGGCATGTGTGCTTGCATGTATATCGTCTGTCCTTTTGATGGGTATCCACCGTGATGTTGCATACGTATGTTGGCAGACACAAAAGGTCAAGCTACGAATTATAGTAAAAAAAAGCTGGCAATGCAAGGCATTACCAGCTTTTTTTTCGTACAGCGTTAAACTTATTTTAGTTCAACAGTTGCACCAGCTTCTTCAAGTTTCTTTTTCAACTCTTCAGCTTCGGCTTTAGATGCGCCTTCTTTGATTGGTGCTGGAGCACTTTCAACCAAATCTTTTGCTTCTTTTAGGCCAAGACCAGTTGCTTCACGTACGGCTTTGATAACGCCAACTTTCTTGTCGCCGAAGCTAGCAAGAACAACGTCAAACTCGTCTTTTTCTTCAGCAGCTGGACCAGCAGCAGCGGCAGCAGGTGCAGCAGCAGCAACAGCAGCAGTTACGCCGAATTTTTCTTCCATATCGCTGATTAGCTCAACGATGTCCATTACTGACATTTCAGCGATTGCGTTTAACACATCTTCTTTAGATAGTGCCATGAGAACTCTCCGTTATCTGATAAAAATTAATTGATTTTAATATCGCTTGGATTGCTTGCCAAATGTTTAAATAGAGTTGGCAATACAGTACAACCAGCGATGTCAAAGTTACGTTAAAACAAGCAATTAAGCAGCTTCTTTTGCGTCTTTGATTGCCGCTACAGTGCGAACGAACTTGCCAGGAACAGCGTTCATAGTCTGGACAAGCTTGGTCACTGGTGCGTTCATAGTTGCCATCAAGATAGAGATTGCTTCGTCGCGAGTTGGTAGCTTCGATACGCGCTCTAGCTCTTCTGGACCATAAACTTCACCACCGACTGATACTATTTTGGTCTCTAATGCTTTGTTTTCTTTGCTAAAGTCGAAAACGACTCTGGCAGCAGAACCCAAATCTTCCATAGAGAAAGCCAAAAGTAGTGGACCAGTCATACGGTCTGACATGCTCTCAAAATTAGTGCCTTCAAATGCGCGTTTTGCTAGGGTGTTTTTCACCACTTTTAAAACGACGCCTTTTTCACGAGCTTGTTCGCGCAGCTTAGTAAGCTGTGCAACACCAATACCGTGATATTCGGCAGCTACTGCTGAGTAAGCATTAGCAGCAACTTCAGACACTTCAGCCACAACTTGTTGTTTTTGTTCTAGCGTTAATGCCATAAGTTGACTCCTTTAATCTTATCAATCCGCTCATCTTTTAGTTAAAAACGATCAGCTAAGATAGACTTGATACGACACGTTATTCATAACTTCTAAAAATAGAGTTTATTCATAACGACTGATTACGGCACCGTTATCAGACTGACATCGAGTGATAGCTTGGTATAAATACCGGTTTATCGGCTCTTATCAACAACTGGGTGGGTCACCGTCTGCGTAGGACAACTAAGATTTTCATCTGTCGTCGATTAACAAAAGCAGCTTACCGTCATCACTAGCTATCAAAAGACCACTTAATAATGACGTAAAACCGCTCTCTACCTACGGTCTTAGACAGCATAGCGTTTGCTACGCTGACCTAATTCTTTAAAACAATATAGGCTCTTTATTCAAAATCGTTGAATATCGAGTAATTTTTATACAAAAAACTATTTAGCCACGCGATAAGGAACAGGATCGATAGTGATGCCTGGGCCCATGGTGCTAGACAAGGTGATTTTCTTAATGAATGTACCTTTAGACGTCGCAGGCTTAGCGCGTTTTAGATCTGAGATCAATGCTTGAACGTTTTGGGTAATTTGTTCAGTCGTGAAACCAACTTGACCGATAGTGGTGTGAATGATACCCGCTTTGTCAACACGGTACTGTGCTTGACCAGCTTTGGCATTGGCCACAGCTTCCGCAACGTTGGGCGTTACTGTACCAACTTTTGGGTTAGGCATTAGGCCACGTGGACCTAGGATAGTACCTAGTTGACCCACCACACGCATCGCATCTGGAGCTGCGATAACAACGTCAAAGTCCATGTTACCGGCTTTAATGTCTTCTGCTAGGTCTTCAAACCCTACAACGTCTGCACCAGCTTCTTTGGCGGCTTCAGCAGCAGCGCCTTGAGCGAATACGGCAACGCGTTTGGTTTTACCAGTACCCGCAGGCAAGTTGGTAGCACCGCGAACGACTTGGTCAGATTTACGTGGGTCAACGCCCAAGTTTACTGCAATGTCGATAGACTCTTTGAACTTCAAAGGTGGTAAATCGTTTAGGATTTGAACCGCTTCTTCAAGAGTGTATAGCTTTTCGTTTTCAACGCGATCAGCGATTAGCTTTTGACGCTTAGTAAGTTTACTCATTTACACACCCTCCACGGTAATACCCATTGAACGAGCGGTACCAGCGATGGTACGAACAGCAGCGTCAAGATCAGCAGCAGTCAAATCTGCGTCTTTAGTTTTCACGATTTCTTCTAGTTGTGCACGGTCAACTTTACCAACTTTTGCGGTGTTTGGCGTACCAGAACCTTTCGTGATACCAGCAGCTTTACGTAGTAAAAACGCGGCTGGTGGTGACTTCATGATAAAAGTAAAAGACTTATCGCTATAAACAGTGATCTCAGTTGGGATCGGCAGACCCGGCTCTTGAGATGAAGTCGCAGCGTTAAATTCTTTACAGAACGCCATGATGTTCACGCCTTTTTGACCCAAAGCTGGACCAATCGGTGGTGAAGGGTTTGCTTTACCTGCAGGCACTTGCAGTTTGATGTAACCATCAATCTTCTTAGCCATGATACTCTCCTAAATGGGTGATAGCGCCAAATCAACATGGTAGAAACCTTGTCGAAAAACAGCTCCCCGGTTAATGAACTTTATAGGTTTAGTCTAGTTTTTCAACTTTACTAAACTCAAGCTCGACCTGAGTCGGCCTATTAAATACGTTTACGGTCAGATGTAGTTTAGACTTTTCATAATCCACTTTTTCTACCAACCCTTTAAAGTCAGTAAATGGACCATCGATGACCAATAATTCTTCGCCTGGCTCAAAGAGCGTCTTAGGACGTGGGTCAGCTTCAGTCTGATTCAGACGGTTCAAAATACGATCCGCTTCTGCCTGCGTGATAGGTGCTGGCATCTCTGGCGTACCGCCAATAAAGCCCATAATACGTGGACAGTCTTTGACGATGTGCCACGTGTTGTCATTCATTTCCATCTGGATCAATACATATCCTGGAAAGAATTTACGCTCACTCTTACGTTTTTTGCCGTCTTTCATTTCGACGACTTCTTCTGTCGGCACCAACACATCACCGAACGAATCAGCAAACTCACTGCGGTTGATACGATCAGTTAATGAACGCTGTACTTGCTTTTCATATCCTGAAAATGCTTGGACAATATACCAACGCATATCACGCTCCTGATCATTATAAATAAGTCGTTATCTGTCCATTTTGGTCTTGCCCACTAATACGTGTGACTAGCCAATAAAGATACCAACGAACCAATTAAAAAAGTTATCCAACAACCAAATAAAGAACCCAACAATCGCAATCACGACAAGCACTTGCCATGTGTATTGAAAGGTTTCGTCTTTACTCGGCCAGGTCACTCGGCGTAGCTCAACCGCAGCGTCTTTTAGTAAAATTTTAAAAGCGCGACCCTGATGGGTTAAGGCCAAACACACCAAAGCAACCACAACTAAAGCAACAATGATGCCAATACGCACCCAGACATCGTTGGCTGGCTGCCAATAACCGGGTAAATACTGATTGACCAATGTTGCTGCAATTAATACTACTGCGGCTACAAGCCACAAAATCAAATCTTTGATTGAGCCTGTCTTAGCAACCTCGACCGCAGTGGTCTTATTGCCTGCTGAGACGTGCTTACCTTTAGTCAGCATCGAGCTCGCCGTCGCCTTGGCATCAGATAACTTATTCTCGAGGTTATCTTGATTATTGCTCATAAAGAACTCGCTTCGGAGATGGTGAGGTACAACAAAGATGTGATAAGAAGATGGCAGGCGATGTAGGACTCGAACCTACAACCCTCGGTTTTGGAGACCGATGCTCTACCAATTGAGCCAATCGCCTATGGGTGTAAAGGACAGCATTATACAATATTTAGCATAGAATGCAAGCCCTTAGCGGTAAAATTATCATTTTTACCGAGCTTTGCTCTTAGTCATTTTGTGGCTACATCAGTCTTACTTAAGTAAATAAATAAGTAAAAATCGATGTCCCAACTGACTTATTAGAAGCAGCGTTAATATAGCAAGCTCTCATAAAAAACACAATAGACTAAAAACAAAAAAGAACGGTATTTTTACTTACTGTAGTTATTGATAGTTATAGCTTTAAAAAACATACTTTTATGAAGTACCACCTTCCCTGCCCCTTTTTAATAAACCCCCATAACCCCTACAATTCCCACAAAAAAAGCCACCCTATAAAGGATGGCTTTTCACTACTCAATACTTTGTGTCAGCTTGCGCTGAGATCAGTATCGCTTAGCCTTTTACGTTAGCTACCACACCAGCACCTACAGTACGGCCACCTTCACGGATAGCGAAACGTAGGCCTTTGTCCATAGCGATTGGGTGAATAAGCTCTACGCTCATCTCAACGTTGTCACCAGGCATGACCATTTCTGTACCGTCTTGTAATTGGATTGCGCCAGTTACGTCAGTGGTACGGAA
>NZ_JAGBKN010000022.1:0-38806 GCF_017498075.1 Psychrobacter halodurans | reverse complement strand
AAATCTGGCCAAACGGTGTCAAATAGCTGACTAATATCTCAATATTATCTGCGCTATTTTCCTTGTTTGACGGCGATTTATCTCATTTTTATCGCTATTTTTAAAATGAGGACACACCCTAGTGGTTATGATTGCAGGCTTTGTACCCACTGCACGATTTGCTGACTGGGTAGCGCGCCTGACTGCCGCGCAATCTCTTTACCACCTCTAAAGGCCACCATCGTCGGTAAGCTGCGTATACGATAAGGGGCGGCGGCTTGTTCGTACTTATCGGTTTGCAATTTGGCAAAGACCACTTGTGGCAATTGACTGGCAGCCTCTTTAAACTGCGGCGCCATCATCAGACACGGCTGACACCAGCTCGCCCAAAAATCCACGATGGTCAATACCTCATTTTTTTGAATGACTTTATTGACGGTGTGTGCGCTCAGCTCATGCGCGCTGCCTGTCAATAATGGCTGACGACAGCGACCACAGTTTGGCGCAGCAGTCAGCCGCGCTGCTGGTATACGGTTGGTCGCTTGGCAGTGTGGGCAGACCAGATGTAGGTTTTGTTCATTCATCATCAGACTCCTTTTTTAGCCCTTATGATTTTTGTGGCGTATGTGTTTGTTACTTTTAAATATAGCATAACTTTACATGCTGCCATTATCCCAGCGCATTGATGGGTACTTTAAGATAACGGGTACCATTGGCTTCTGGTTGCGGAAAATTCCCTGCATCGATATTGACTTGTACAGCCGGAATAATCAGACGCGGCATCGAAAGCGTGGCATCGCGCCGCTCACGCATATGCACAAACTCTGCCTCGTTGATACCGTCTTTGACATGGATATTGCCCATTTTTTGGGCGGCGACCGTGGTCGTGGGGCAGTGTTTTCGTCCTTTGCTCGGATAGTCATGACACAGATACATGATGGTATCTTCGGGGAGCGCCAGCAACTTTTGGATAGAGTGATACAGCATCTTGGCATCACCACCTGGGAAGTCACAACGCGCCGTGCCGACATCAGGGGCAAACAACGTGTCTCCGACAAACACCACGGTTTTTTCGGCATCGGCTGCCAGATAGGCCATATCTGCACGCGTATGACCTGGCACATACATCGCTGTGATGGTGATGTCGCCAAGCGCTAAAGTATCGCCGTCGTCTGTCAAAATATCGAACTGACTGGCATCGGTGCGAAAACTCATGTCAAAGTTAAAAATTTGCTTAAATATTTTTTGCACTTCCGTGATGTGCTGACCGATGACGAGCTGCCCGCCGAGTGTTTCTTTGACATGAATGGCCGCCGATATATGATCGGCATGGGCGTGGGTTTCGATGATATACACCAGCTCCCAGCCCTGCTCGCGGACAAAGGCGAGGACCTCATCGACGCTACTGGTAGCGGTGTGACCAGACTTGGCATCAAAATCTAATACAGGATCGATGATGGCACATAGCTTGTGTTGGACATCAGCCAGTACGTGCGTATAGGTCTCAGTATCGCTATGTAAGAAAGAATGAACTTGCATGGCAGCCTCGCTATCAAAATGTTTCATCTATAAATATTTTTAACCTATAAATAATAGTTAAGTATGATATCGAGTCGTATATAATATTTACTCAGTTGCCGACTCGTTTATAGTGTTAATATAGCAACTCCCATACATTTTATCAATTTATATAATGTAATTAATGATAACTTGCTATCATTGATGATATCATTGATAATTAACCATATATTTATTGATGTTACCGAGACAGTTATTGCTATTTTATAAGGAGCTCACTCTGACTACTTCTACTTCAGCATCGAGTGCATCCATTCAGAGTACGAATGAGGATGCATCCACATATCCAGCAGACTTTGTCCCCGCCGATCTTGCCAAGCAGATGCAACAAGCCTCTATGCAAGCCAGCCAACTATTAAAGTCGCTCTCGCATCCTGATCGCTTGCTGCTGCTGTGTCAGCTCACCCAAGGTGAATACTGCGTCAGTGAACTTGAAGGTTTGGTCGGCGTTGGACAGCCCAGCTTGTCGCAGCAGCTCGGTATTTTGCGCAAAGATGAGCTGGTCACGACCCGCCGTGAAGGCAAACAGATCTACTATCGTATCGCAAGTGAGGATGCGCTGGCGGTCTTAAATCTGCTGTACCAACGTTTTTGTGCCAAAACCGACTAACCACAGTCAATCAATAGCCGTTCACAGACGCGGACGGCCACTATCACTTGATGGCGCTGCTATTTTTTGGTGTCGAAATATTTTTTAAGATGATGTACTGATATGTCTTCTATCGCTGCTCGCCTGATTCCCACATGGCTACGCCAATACCAGCTAGCCACCTTGCCAACTGACGTCATCGCCGGATTGGTCGTGGGCGTGCTTGTCATTCCGCAGAGCCTCGGCTACGCAGTATTGGCAGGATTGCCGCCTGTGTATGGCCTGTATGCGGCGATTGTGCCAGTCATTGTCTATGCTTGGCTGGGCTCGAGCAATGTCCAAGCGGTCGGTCCTGTCGCCATCACGGCTATTATGACGGCAAGTAGCTTGCTGCCCTATGCCGATAAAGGCGCTGAGCAGTACGCCTTGATGGCGAGCCTATTGGCGTTTATGGTAGGAGCGCTGCTCTGGGTAGCGGGACGTCTCAAGCTCGGCTGGATCATGCAGTTCATCAGCCGCGGGGTCTCGGCAGGCTTTGTCAGCGGTGCAGCGGTGCTTATTTTTGTCAGTCAGCTGAAGTATTTGACTGCGATTCCAGTCGCGGGTAGTAGCTTGATTGGCTATCTGTCTAGCCTGCAAATGTACATGCGCCAGCTGCATCCTCTGACCTTGCTTATCGGTGTCATCGCCTTTGCTCTTTTGGTAGCGAACCGCTATGCCAGCAAGTGGGTCTGGCGTACGTGGCTGTCAGCGTCATCGGCTAAATGGGCCGAGCGTTTATTTCCCCTGATTTTGCTCGGTGTGGCGATCATACTGAGTATGGCGCTGCATTGGAGCGCGCTGGGGGTTGCGACCATCGGCAGTATCCCGCAAGGGCTGCCAAGCTTCACACTACCGCATCTGCCCGATGTGCAAGAAGCGCTCAAGCTTTTGCCTACTGCAGGACTGATGGCGCTGATTGTCTTTGTGTCCAGCAGCTCTGTGGCGAGCACTTATGCACGCTTGCGCGGTGAGCACTTCGATGCCAACCGTGAGCTAACTGGTCTTGGGCTGGCCAACTTATCTGGCGGTCTGTTTCAGAGCTTTGCGGTCGCTGGCGGGTTTTCGCGTACCGCCATCAACGTCGACTCAGGAGCCAAAACGCCAATGGCCAGCCTCGTCACTGTAGTGGTGATGATCGCCGCGCTGATCGCTTTTGGTAATGCACTCGCGCCGCTACCCTATGCGCTGCTAGGAGCGACCATCATGGCCTCTATCATTGGGCTTATCGATATCGATACCCTAAAGTCGGCGTGGCAGCGAGATCGTTTGGATGCCGCCAGCTTTATCGCAGCGTTTGCAGGCGTACTGATATTTGGTCTAAATACAGGACTGGTCATCGGTCTGATGGTGTCTTTTGCCAGCCTTATCTGGCAATCAAGTAAGCCGCACGTGGCGATCGTCGGTCAGTTGGGCGGCACTGGTCACTTTCGCAATATCAATCGTCATGATGTGGTGACTTTTGATAATTTGTTGCTACTGCGTATCGATGAAAGCTTGTTTTTTGGCAACAGTGAATCGGTGCACCTGCGCATTTTAAAGGCATTACAACAATACCCCGAGGCGCGCGAGCTTATCTTAATCATGTCTGCTGTCAACCATATCGACCTGACCGCCCAAGAGATGCTCAGTACGCTCAACAAAGAGCTGGCACAACAACATAAACGTCTGCACTTTAGTTTTGTGAAGGGGCCTGTCATGGATGTCATCGGTCACACGCCGCTCATCACCGAGCTATCAGGACAGGTCTATCTCAGTACACTAGACGCGGTCAATTCGTTGACAGCGCGCTAGCAGGCGGTTGGTATAATGGCTTTATGATTGCGAGCTGATATTTGCCGCTTTGTTTTTACGACATCGCATCAATCACTGGTGTCACTGGCAATAAAATATCGTTATGATAGGATATAAAGCAGGCTGTTTTTTGTATAGACAAATAAATTAAAATAACAGGCTACCAACTCCCTCTCACGGAGGGTGCCTGACGCTTTGCCATCTGATGACAGACCGACTGCCCTATCCCATTTTTCACATATTTAATCGAAGCTATTTATGACCGATGACATAACGATTTATAAGCAAATTTATCCCAGCCAGTGTATCAAACTTGCCGAGCTGGGCTATCGCTCTGTGCTCAACATCCGCCCTGATGCAGAAGTGGAGTCACAGCCCAATAGTGGTGAGTTTGCCGATGCCACCGAGCAGGCAAACCTAAGCTATCAGCACCTGCCTTTTGATGATGAGCGTTTGAGTATGCTGACCGTCGAGCAGTTTGCCGCCCTTTATCACACGCTGCCCAAACCCATCTTGATGTTTTGTGGTACTGGAGCGCGTGCCAAGCTCTTGTATCAAAGCGCCTTAATGCAGGGTTTGTTGTAAGCCTATATAGCCGAGTGCCGCTGGCGGTATTACCCTGCGCTCTATGACTGTACGGCTTTATGAATACACGCTATAAGCTATAAGCGACAAACAGCCATCTCTGATTTTTGGCTGATAAGCCATGATAGAGCCCAACAGCTCTATACACGTAAAATGCTGGCGCAAAAACCAGCCCACACAACTAAAAATAGGAAGATTTATGAGTCATCAAGTTCGTATCACAGGGCAAATCACCCCTGACCAAGTCCCTATGCTCGCCGAAAACGGTTTTAAAACCATCATCAACAACCGTCCTGATGGCGAAGAGCCAGGACAGCCAACCAGCGCAGAGATTGAAGCGGCAGCGATCGAGGCAGGCTTGGCTTACAAAGAAGTGTCTTTTGCCGGTAGTGAGCTCAACCAATACCACGTCGAAGAATTCGCAGATTTTTTTAATCAAGCTGAGCAGCCCATGCTGATCTTCTGCCGTACGGGCAACCGCTCAACCGGTATCTACGAAGCGGCCAAACGCATGGATTTGCTAGACGACTAGACTATCATTAAGCCATGCGCCCGCCAGATACCCCATGGCAATAGCAATAAGTGCCTGTGCTAATGACATTAACAACGCTCAGGACGCATGACATAAGCGATGAACCATAAAAACCCCTGAAGTCTATATAGGCTTCAGGGGTTTGTTTTATAAAAGATAAGTAGTTAAGTAGAGGCTTACTGCATCACCAAGTATTCAAACGCTGATAATGCCGCTTTACTGCCCTCACCCATCGCGATATTGATCTGCTTAAAAGGGACTGTGGTCACGTCACCACAAGCAAAGATACCTTTGCGATCGGTGCGGCAGCGCTCATCAATCTCAATCTCACCAAAGCGGTTTAGATCGACAAAGCCTTTGACAAAATCCGTGTTTGGCATCAGACCAATCTGGACAAACACCCCTGACAAATCGCGCTCATGGGTCTCACCGGTGCTGCGATCTTGATAAACGATAGACGTCACCTTATTGTCAGTCGCTTTGATCTCTTGAGTGGCCGCACTGGTGATAAACTCGATATTGTCTTTTTCTTTGGCTTTATTAATCAGCACCTGATCGGCTTTGAGGTCGTCTGCAAACTCAAGCACCGTCACATGATTGACAATACCCGCTAAGTCCAGTGCTGCCTCGACACCTGAGTTACCACCACCGATGACGGCGATGTCTTTACCTTTAAAGAACGGGCCATCACAGTGAGCACAGTAAGCCACGCCTTGACCGATGTTTTCTTCTTCGCCTGGCACACCAAGCTTACGCCACTGGGCACCGGTCGCAAGGATAATGCTGCGCGTCTCAAAGCTCTCACCGGTGTTTAGATGAATGCTGTAGTTTTCCTCGGCCGTCTCACCGATTTCTTTGACACTGACGTGCTCTTTTAGGGTGATGTTGTACTCGCGCAAGTGTTTTTCAAAGTTGGCTGACAACTCGTTACCCGTGGTCAACGGTACAGAAATCAGGTTTTCGATGTCTTGCGTGTCTTTTACTTGTCCGCCAATACGGTCAGCGACCATGGTGACTTTGAGGCCTTTACGCGCGGTATAAATCGCGGCGGCAACCCCAGCAGGACCAGCACCGATGATGGTGACATCTTGCTGCTCTAATTGGTCTTCATCAGCGCCTGCCTCTGCTAGCAAGTCAGGGAACTGCTCTTGCAGTTTTTCGATGAGCTTTGCCGTATCGATCAGACCATTGGCAAATGGCTTACCGTTTAAGAAAACCGCTGGCACGCCTTGAATATTGTTTGCCTCGACCTGCTCTTGGAACAAGGCGCCATCGATCATCTCGTTGCTGATATCATCGTTAAGTATCGCAAATTGGTTAAGCGCTTGCACCACTTCTGGGCAGCTGTGGCAAGACAATGAGACATAAGTCTGGAACTGCAACGGCTTATTAAAGCGTTTGATCAGTTTTTGAATACCCTCGTCTAACTTCAGCGTATGACCGCCCGCTTGCAAGATTGCTAAAACCAGCGAGGTAAACTCATGGCCACCTGGGATACCGCTAAAGACGATACCCGTATCACTCAGCGCGCCATCGATATGGCTATAAATCGCAAAGCTGATCGCGCTTGGTAAGCTGTCGTCAGTGGCTTTTGCATCGAAATTGATTTTATCAGTTGTACCTGCGATTTTACTCAAAAAATCAATCAACTCACTGCGTTTTGCGTGCTCACCGCTACCCAACACAAAGGTAATCGGACGAGTCATGTTTTCGCTATAGCTTTTGATCGCATCTAATAAATTTTGATCTATCATGTTTGTTCCCCATCATTATTGGATATGTAACGGCAACTGTCGCATTGCCTGTTCAAATACGGTTTTTTTGTGACTGTTTCTGTTATAAAAAAGCGATTGGGCATTTGGTTTATGCCCTTTGATGTCTCTATTATCATAGGTTTAGGCATGTGGGGCAAGCTGAGAAACTCAAACCTTACGTTTTATAAAACCAATCGTAAACGATTAAATATGATTAATACTAAAACCACCCTTGACGGATTGCCATGGTATCAAGGCGGTTTTTTCGCTACAATCAAATGAGGCGAATGGGAAGGGTTCTTATTTGTCTGCATCAACCTCAAGTCTCACCATTACAGCAATCTTCACGATCATGCGCTCATACTTGCTGGTGTTTGTGGCAAGCTGGCGCTTCATAACAAGGATGACAATATGAGAAAGACTGATACATGGCAAGATAACCGAGAGATCATCAGCGAACTAAAACAAAAAGACAGTCACTTTGCCAGCATTTTTGATGAGCACACCATGCTGGATCAGCAAATCAATCAGCTGGAAAAAGACACGGTCAAGCATGCCAGCCGCGAAGACGAAATTGAGCAAATGAAACGACGAAAGCTGCATTTAAAAGATGAAATTTATCAAATCATCGATAAAAACAAACTACAGTCTCAGGCTTAGTACCACACGCCCTAGGGCAAAAACACAAACATTTTTTAATCATATAAACCCCCATCAATCTTTGCTGATAGGGGTTTTGTTTCATAATATAACTAGGGCGTGTCTTCAATTCGCTTGATCGCGACTTTGCCAGCCAGCTTGCCATCTGGATAGTCGCGCGGTAGTACCTCAGGGTTTGGGTGCTGTTGTTTTTGCGAGCCTAGCAAAGACTGCTGCTGCTGAGGAAAGTTTTTATTTTTTGATTGATGACTCATGATTTTACTCTTTTATTATCATATTCATTCTTATAATGGTCTTGATTAAATCATCGATGATAAAACAAGCTGTTGAATAATCCACTGCCGCTTATCATTTAAAGCCTGTAATCAGCACAAATAACCGAAAATAGAATTTGGTAAAATCTGGTGTCAGCCTTTGGACGAGATGTAAAAAAAGACCCTATCAACATCTGCTGATAGGGTCTTTGTCTATGATACTGGCTCTAAACATAGTTAAACGCCAGTGCCATAACGTTACCTAAGAGGTCTATCGACTACTTAGATTTTACCAACCAAATCAAGGCTTGGTTTTAGTGTTGCTTGACCTTGCTCCCAAGCGGCTGGGCAAACTTCGCCGTCGTTGTCACGAACGTACTGAGCGGCTTTTACTTTGCGAACCACGTCTTTTGCGCTACGGCCGATGCCTAGGTCATGGATTTCAGCTACTTTGATGAGGCCGTCTGGATCGACGATGAAAGTACCGCGAAGAGCAGCGTTGTCTTCTTCGATCATGATGTTAAAACCACGAGTAATTTTACCAGTGCCATCACCTAGCATTGGGAAAGTGACTTTACCAATCGCTTCTGAAGAGTCATGCCATGCTTTGTGCACAAAATGCGTGTCAGTTGATACTGAGTACACTTCTACGCCTAAGTCTTTTAGCTCTTGGTAATGGTTTGCCATGTCTTCAAGCTCAGTTGGGCAAACAAAAGTAAAGTCGTGTGGGTAAAACATAAACACAGCCCAGCTGCCTTTTACGTCTTCTGAAGTGATGGTTTTGAACTCACCGTTTACAAACGCTTCTGTTGAGAATTCTGGGATTTCTTGATTGATAATAGCTGCCATGATTGGCTCCTTTTTTGATTACAGTGTTTTAAGTTGCATTGTGATGATAGAGTTGGCTGTTTTTACCAAGCCTTTAACTCTCTGGGTTACATGACAAACTATACGCGAATTTCATGGTTAATCCAGTTAAAAGTTTTTAATGTGA
The DNA here is from genome assembly GCF_017498075.1 of Psychrobacter halodurans. NCBI lineage: Bacteria > Pseudomonadati > Pseudomonadota > Gammaproteobacteria > Moraxellales > Moraxellaceae > Psychrobacter > Psychrobacter halodurans. The sequence continues at coordinate 30,048 of NZ_JAGBKN010000022.1, read as the reverse complement.
TGTTTTGTTTTATTAAACTTGTTAAACTATTATCTCCAGTTTTTATCATCAGTGCTGTACGCGTGTATGCTGGCCTGATAGTAAGCAAGTATCTTACATCAATCATCTGACAAGATAGCATTAAAAAGCCCATAAATAGAGAGGTTTTATGATTACTTTACGTCAACTTGAGTTTGCCTTAGCCGTCGCCAAACACCGCCATTTTAAGCGCGCGGCCGAAGAGTGCAATATTTCACAGTCTGCGCTGAGTCTCGGTATCGCTGAGCTCGAAAAACAGCTAGATACGCAGATTTTTGAGCGTAACAATAAGCAAGTGCTGATCACCCCGATTGGGCAAGATATCTTGACACGCGCTCAGCGGGTGTTTTCTGAAGTGCGGGATTTGACCACCCGCGCCCACAGTCATAAGACCCCGCTTGCGTATCCGATGACGGTCGGTATCATTCCAACGATTGCCCCGTACTTGCTGCCTAAAGTACTGCCCGCGCTGCGCGAGCATTATCCTGAGTTTCGCATGACCATCATCGAGCAGCAAACCGAACGCCTACTCGAGCAGGTGCGCTACGGCCATATCGATACTGCTATTATTGCGTTGCCTTATGCCGTCGATGGGCTACACAGTTTTGAGTTTTGGAGTGAGGACTTTTTTGCCGTATTCCCCAAAGACGATGTGCACGCCAAACTTGAGACCATCAATGCTGATGAGCTGGCGACGGCCAATTTGATGCTCCTCGGTGAAGGGCACTGCTTGACCGATCAAACCTTATCGGTCTGTCACTTCGATCGCGCACAGATGAAATCGAGCTTTTCTGATGCCAGTCTCAATACTTTGATTCAGATGGCACTTGCCAACATGGGGACGACGCTGGTGCCAGAGATGGCCTTAGATCAGCTGCATTTGCAAAACCGCAACGCTGTCGCCGTACCACTGGCAGAAGACGGCCCGCATCGTCATATTGCCTTTGTCACACGCTTAAACTATGCGCGGGTCGATGATGTCAATTTGCTGGGTAAAGTGTTTAAACAGGCGTTTGAAGATGCTGCAAACAAGTCCTAAGCTGCAGGACTTAGCCGTAATGAGCAGTAATGAGCAAAACAACTTAGGTGAGGTATGAGCCAATTTCCACAAATAACCCTTAATTCTGGTCACTATCTTGCTCAGCACTTATCTGCGATAAATAGCGATATCAAGCCGGCGACAGTCCATGCGCTGTGGCAAGATATCGCTACTCGCTATAACGAAACGACACGCGCTTATCATACCTTAAGCCACCTGCAGCAATTGTTCGCGCAGTTTGAGCAAATCAAGCACAAGCTTAACGAGCCTCATATTGTCGCATTAGCCCTGTTTTATCATGATGTGATATATGACCCGCTGCGTACAGACAATGAGCAAAAAAGCGCCGAGTATGCAGCAGAGACGTTACGCCCGTATCTGAGCGCTGAGCAATGCGAGCACCTCTATGCGCTGATCATGATGACCGCCAACCATCAACTTACGGGGCTATCCGACCCTGACAAAGTCAATGATGCCGCTTATCTGTTGGATATGGATTTAAGCATTTTGGCTGCGCCTTGGTCACAGTACGAGCGCTATGCGCAAGCGGTGCGCCAAGAGTATGGCCATGTGCCATTAGCCGAATATCGTACAGGACGAATGGCGGTATTAAACAGACTATTGGCGCAGCCAACGCTTTATCTGACTCATTATTACTATGAGCGGCTTGAGACGCCAGCGCGAGCAAATATCCAACGCGAGCTTACTTTGCTTGCAGCTTAATAAATAGCTCGCTGCCTTGCCGTGCTGGATGTGAGTTATAGCAGCGCTCCATAATATCGATATCAAAATGGCTGGCAAAATGCTGCTGATACGCTTCTTTTGTACCACCAAAGGGCGGCTCATCACGGCCAAAATCGACATCAAACAACACACCAACCAGCTTACCTTGTGGTTTGAGTAGTGAGGCCATTTTTTTGACATAGTCGTCGCGGCGTGAAGGGTCAATGGCACAAAAAAAAGTCTGCTCAAGTACGCAATCAAACTGATACTGCGCAGGCGATAACTCAAAAAAGTCGGCGCAAACTAAATGCTCAGATGGAAAGTCAGGATAGCGCTCGGCAAAGTCATTGATGGGCGCTGGAGCAAAGTCCACCAGCGTCACATTGGTAAAGCCTTGCTCATGCAAATAGCCTACCTCGTAAGCATTCCCTGCTCCTGGCACCAAAATAGCCTGCGCCTTAGCTGATTCAGGCAACTGGTCTATATAGGCTTTGAGCGGTGGCGACACTTGACCCATATCCCAACCGGTACTGTCTTGCTCGTAGCGCTGCTGCCAAAACTCGGCTTGACTGACATTTTCCATATTATATTTATCCTTGCTTATTTTTAATAATACGTTTTGTACTGTTATAGATTATCATATCAGTATTATATAGGTTACTTGGCGTTATTATTGATATAGTCGATGCACTCTTAATCCAACTGCCCTGTCTTGCCTGCTAGCATATCGTGCCAATACCGGTAGTCTGGCATCGCGGTCGCCACCGTTTGCCAAAACTCATGGCTATGGTTGGCATGATGCAGGTGACACAGCTCATGGACGATGACATATTCGGTGCATTCAAGCGGATAGGCAGGCAGATATACAGATAGCCAAATACGACGCGCGCGCGTGTTGCAGCTGCCCCAGCGCGTGTGCATCTTTTTTAGGCGTATCTCATTGGCATAGGCACCGACCACAGGTTGCCATTTGTCAAACAATGACGGCATGGTAGCCGCAAGCTGCTCACGGTAATAGGCCAGTTTTTTATCACGGCTGAGGGTCAGGGATTGCTCGGCACCCCAAAGTAAAATAGGGCTGTCGGCCGTTGAAGAGTCCGCTAAAGGACGGTGTTTACGCTGGTGCTGCTCTAAGACCTGTGCGTGATTGTCAATTGCCCAAGACACACGCTTGGCAATGGCTTGCTCGATTTGCGCGGTACTGATAAAAGCCGGTGCGGAGACCATCAATGTGTAAGGCTTTAAGCGAAAATTGATGTTTTTGACGCGCTTTTTATGGACTTGCAGCTCTATCCCTGCCTGCGCAAGATGTTGTCTCACCGCATGTAAACTGATGGCCTGTCTCCTTACATTCTTGCTTTATTATTTAGCATTCACCGCCGTTACAGCGCTTGTAAATGATTGTCAAAAGACATTTTATGCCACTTGCTATCGCTCCTCACTTGCCAAGCGTTATCTAATGATGTGCTGGCGGCTAACGCTGCTGTCGGTGCCGACTTCACCTCTAATGTCGTTAGCCGTCCTTGCCCATCACTCACGATAAAGCCTGCTTTTTTCTCATCAGCCAACACCGACGCGCCCGCACAATCTGGCAAACTGACATCGTTGATTAGCTGCCGCGTATTTAGATCATAAATCGCCGCACAGCCGCCAATCGGGGTGGTGACGCATAGTAAATCATGCACACTGTCGACGGAGACGCTGGCGATATACTGATGAAAGCGCTGCCACTCATCATTAGGCATGGTGAGCGGCTCGAATTCAACATCACCGCGCTGATGCGTCAGTACCAAGGGCACATTGATATGCTTATCTCCTTGAAACTGAATACCAATCATCACCGTGCCATCGTCATGCATGGCGAGATGACGCACGCTCATCTGGTTGTGCGCTGGGACGACCTGCTCCAGCAACGCGCCCGTATGACGATTGAGATACACCAATGATGGACGCATACTATCGAGATTTAGCTCTTCGCGTGAGGCGCGCTCGGTTTTGATACCGCCATTGGCGATCACCAGTGTGTAGCCATTAGGATGCATCACCAGCTCATGCGGGCCGATACCAAAAGCATCAAATTCTGCGATTTTCTGATAGCCATTAGTCGCATCATAGACACCGATTTTGCCATCGAGGCTCACCGTATCGTTTTCGGTCACATACAAACGCTGGGCATCTAAGCTATAGCAGGCATGGCCATAAAAATGTCGATGGCTTGGCGCTTGAATGGCTGTCTTGACCTGTCCTGTGGCAGTATCAAGCACCCAAAACCTCTCACTAGGACGACGTCCCATCACCACAACATCACGGCGCTGCTGATGATTGGTTTTATGGTATTGCATATCGTACTGGGTATCTGTATCAAACACTCCATCGACAGACGGCTGTACGACGATATCATGGACACGCTCAGGCATGGTGGTCTGCCAAACGATCTGTCTATCAGCGTCAATACCGACGACGCCAAAGTGATTGTCAGACTGGCCATCAGGGTGGTCAGTGGCAGTGAGATTTTTTGGCATAGACGCCACCCCACTTACCCAGCACACGGGGCGTGCCATCATGGTGGTGGTATGCACAGCAGCCAAATCAGATATAACGTTGTTATCAGTGTTATCAGTGTTATCAGTGTTATCTGAATAAGGCTGCTGATAGGCTCGCTGCCATGTCACCGCCGCCTGCTGGCAAGCATGGCGAAAGCGTGATAGCTTTGACCACTTAGGCTGCTCCGACGGCTGTGGCACTGAACTACTGCTCAACTGCCATGTTTGCCACTGCGCGCGGACACCGATCACGTAATCTTGCAAGCTTGCATCGGGCTGCCGGCGTTTACGATAATGATGATGGACAGCGACCAGCGCCGCCGTACCTGTGACACTAGCGAGCGTCGTCGTGACAGCGGACGTCAGTCGCTCGTGGCGAGACTGGTTACCTTCGTGCAGCAGTAAAGCTCGGGTATGGGTATCGTCGTTACGCTTACGCATTATTTAATCGCCATCGGTACTATTAAAGCCCACACGGATACCGAGTGTCGGTATCAGCTGGCGCTTGATAATACGGGTAATGGAGGTTAGATGGTCATACAATTCTTGCTGCGTTGCTTTATCAGCCGTGGCGATATCCTCTGGCATCTGCGCCAATAGCGTGGTGGCATCTGCTAAGGCAGTCGATAGCGTATCAGCGACGTTGTTTTCATTATTACTGCCAAGGATAGCCGTCAGGACAGGGTCGGTCAGCGCCTCATTTAACGTGGCTAATTTGGCATTGATAATGGCGCGGCTTTGGCCAGCAGTGGCGGCTGGCACATGACCTTTGGCTTTGCCGGTCAGTCCCAAAGACTGATCAATGGCGTTCGACTTCATGGTCTCAACCAACGACAATAACGAATTGAACCATTGGTTTAAGCCCTGATCGCTATCAGCTGTTTTATCAATCGCCAACAGCGTTGTCGCGTTTTTTTGCCAGTCTTTTTCGATGTTTTGTAGGCGCGTACTCAAGGCGTCACTGGCACTTATCACATAAGCACACTGCCCCGCATCCAAGCTATTATTGGCGTACAGGGCTTCTTCTAGTCCTGGCACCCCTTGTACGATAGCACTCTCATCAGCGAGCTGCTCTGCGGTGAGCTTTGGATTGGTTGCGATCAAATCAGCCACACCGCTATGCACCAGCCCGCGCTCATCAGGATAGTAGTTGATATATAGGTTGCTCATGCTAGCGGTGGCAGGCCCAAAGTTGATCATCTCAGCGCGCGCCCACGCTTGTGCCAGCACCAGCCACTGATCCCGCAGCGCTTGCAGCTCATCACCGCTGACGGCGTCTGACTGACAGTGCTTTTGTGCCAGCTCATGCAGCAGCTCGCTTTGGCGCGCTGCATCGGCATAGGCAGGAATGACGAGATCATCTGCCACATGGGTCAGATAAGTCTTTTCTGTCTCAGCGCTGATATCGACAGCAGCGATACGCTCTGTCCTGTTATTTTTATCATCTACAGACGGCGTAGCGGCGCTATCTTGCGTGACTTCTTGACCCTCAGAGTCTGGCGCTTTGTTTTCATCTGCAGGTTTGACGCAGCTGATCAGCAGGCCCGCACTCAAAGCAGACAGTGCCATTGCTACAGCAGGGTTTATTTTCATAAGTTTCTCGGTATTTGTATGAGTGATTTTATCAATTGTTTATTGGTCGTTTGCTAAGAGCGCCCCCTTTGCCCCCAAGCCTTTTGTCACGCAATTTATAGCGACTGCAAGAACGCTGTCAATTCAGCTCGTCCTTGCTTATCTAACTGTAGGACTTTTTGTTTTTGTTTTTCGGCCTCGCCGCCGTGCCATAGTACTGCTTCCATCAAGGTGCGTGCACGACCGTCATGCAAAAACGTCGCTTGCGGATCGACCGTTTGGGCAAGACCAATACCCCATAAAGCCGGCGTTCGCCATTCATAAGAGTTGGCCAAAAACTCTACTTGCGCGTCTTTGGGCGGCAGCTTACCAGCGATCGTCCGATCAGCAAGCTCGTCACCCATATCATGCAATAGCAAATCAGTATAAGGATAAATCACTTGTCCGTGCTGCTCAAGATGGTCATCGTCGGTTTTTGGCAACTGATAGCGCGGGGTATGACAACTTTGGCAGCCCATATCATAAAAGCGTTTTTTGCCAGCAAGTACCAGCTTATCCTCGGCATTGCGGCGATGCGGGACAGCCAGATTGCGCGTATAAAACTCCACAAACTTGGCCACCTCGTCATTGACCTCCACCGGCGGCTTACCACCGCCTTGCTCATCAGCGCCCGTAGTTGCATTGACACACGCCGTTTGCGCAGGCATGCAGGACTCATGAGGACGGATGTTTGAGGTCAGCCCCATGTCTTCATTAAAGGCACTTTGGTTTTGTGTCAAAAGCTTGGTTTGTCCTGCTTTCCAGCCAAAGCGTCCCAACGCGGTTTTGCCCGTCTGTGGATCCATGACCCAGTTAAACTTACCACTGATATCAGCGCTGTCATTATCGACGGCTTGTTTTTTGATATCGTCATCAGGTATTTGTTCCAACAGCCCAAGCCCAATCATCGGCAAGGCCACGCGCGGCGATACCATCATCTCATCATCAAACGCGCCATAGCCTGGGCTAGTCAGATGAAAGGTGGGCGCGCGCAGGGTTTCGACGTGACCATCAGCGAAAGTGACGGGCTTGTCTGTCCACTGCACCGCGATTCTTGCTTCAGCAGGTACGCCCTGAATACCGCGATCTTGTAGCTGGCCGCCATACATCGGATGCACGACTTTTTCGATTAGCGAGTTTTGCAGCTGCGCTCGCTCCTCATCGGTGGTCGCTGGCATCGCCAAACGAATCAGCAAGCTATCGGCATCGTCCTCACTACTCATCGGTGCGTGACCACGGCCATCTTTGATATGGCACGATTGACAAGCCGCGACGTTAAACAATGCCCCAAGACCATCACGGCTATCGGTACTGGCAGGTGCGACCACCCACGGCTGACGAAAAAACGCATTACCAATAAAAAAACTGCCCTTACGCGAGGCCGACAGATTGGACGAGGGTTTGGAGTAACTCTCGCTACTGGTAATGCTAATGCCCGTGTCGCCGCCTTGTTTGATCTCTTGCGGGTCAAATGTCACCAGCTGCTGCATCGGCACGCCAGCCAGCGATTCCACGGTTTGCGTACGTTTGGGCGTCAAAGCGGACGCGCCTTCACCACTTGCAACGGCAGTGTCATTGGTGTTTTTATTGATCGATGCGCTGTCTGACGTGCTATCCGTGGGCTGACAAGCGCTGATGGCGATTGCACCTACGACGGTAAGCGCAAGTTTAAACGATGTACCTTGTAAGCTTGAAGAAAAGAAAGGGAAAGCAGAGGACTTGGTATGAATGGAGCTCATAGGAGTTGCCTTAGTTCTCAAGTAGAACCATTAAAATGGCTGGCTATAACAGTATTTTTTCTTATCAATATAACGGTATAAAAATACATCGACGCTATAAATCAACGCCTGACCTATTTTATTGCACGTAAAAATACGTTGCTAACGGTCGTTAACAACGCATGTATTATATATAACTTGCACTTTTACAAACATATCTTTCGTCAGCTTTTCATGACTTGTAAAACATAATCGACATCATGAAATTATTCGATGTGAGAGAAGTCAATCGCCTAAAACTGTGAGCCAGCGTCCGCGTCTAAGTTATCGATACCGACTGCTTTTGCCGCATTTTCGATACCATCTGTCAGCGCTTGCAGACTTGTGATACCCGCCTCGATCCAGCCGCGGCGTTTGTTTTGCTCTTCTGCTGAGATGTCATGCTTGCTCGCTTGACCGACTGTTGCAATCATCTGATCGACCTTGATGCCTTCTTTTTCGCCTTTTTCTACGATGACATTAAAGGCGTCTTCGACCTTTTTGAAGTCAGCAGTCAGCTTATCAGCCGCTTCTTTATGACCACTATCGATCAGATAGTTTTTGACACCGTAGCCACCGATGGTTTTGCCAGCGACAGTCTTATAGCTGCCATTAAAGACATTTTGGATGCCGCGTGCGTTATTGGCATAGCTTAGGTGAGTTAAGTCACTAAAGCACTCGTGCTCATCTTCAGTAGAGCCCGTCACAAACGCGACCTGCATGCGCTCAGAGGCCAGCTCACCTAAGGCCAAGCTGCCCATTTGATACATGATTTGACGTAGGCCATTGTCGTATTTACGCGCCATCAGATCGCTACGTAGAGTGTTTTCGCTCTCAGGCTGCCACTCGGCTTCCATCGCTGTGAGGTCGTCTACCAGCAACTGCGCTGCCGCTTTTAAGAACTCGCCGCGACGCTCACAGATACTGGCGTCTTCATTGACCGTATCACCGCTGGTACATTGCCCAGCTTCGGTGACATAGTCAGTCACAGGGCGCTCGCCTGCCCCTGCGCTGACGCCGTTGGTGTCTTGGCCCCATAGCATAAACTCAATCGCATGATAGCCTGTGGTGACATTGGCTTCACTACCGCCGATCTCATTCATATCTGCCAGTAGCTCAGGTGTAATACTGCTGGTGTCTTGTTTGATACTACCGACCGTGATGCTGTCGCTATTGATGATATTGTCTTGGCTGTTGTACTCGCCTTCGTAACTATCGCTGACATAGTCGATCAAAGCTTCATCAAGTGGCCACGCATTGACCTGACCTTCCCAGCCATCGACGCTACCGATGGCGCGCTTATCATTGGCCGTCACAAACCCTTCATCAAAACGGAAAACCTCTGTCTGAGAGTATGGCTGACGCGCCGTTTTGTAAGCTGCTTTTGCCGCCTCTAGATTGGCCTCGGTGGGCGTGTCTACATAAGTTTCTACCGCTTTTTGTAGCGCTTTAGCCGTCTCAAGTGAGTCTTTGTAGGCGGCATGAGCCATATTGGCATAGCTGATTACCAGTCTGTCAGTATGTGCCTGATCGGTCGCCGATAGCTCGCCGCTGTCCGCTGACTCTGCGCTTTGTACTTCTGTTTGACCCTCTGCACTTGTCTCAGCATTTTCGTCGGTTTGTTTGGTACAACCCGACACCATTAATAACCCTGCCAGCGCAGCAGCCAAAGCGGTGGGGAAAATCTTACGGCTCGTTCCTGTGGTAATCGTCATACATATCCTCAAAGATATTACAAAAGAAAAATCGTCGTCAGTGTCACAGCGCATACTGACTTTATCCATATATCATAATGTAGATAAAGTCAGTATCAGTTATTGCGCTTATGTTACGGCACTTATCTAAAACCTCTATGAATTATAGGGTTATTGATAATCATTATCAATATTTAATTTTACATCAGCATTCACGGCGATGGCGATAGTCTGATATTAGGCATAAAAAAAGCCAGCAATTCGCTGACTCTTTTATGATCGATCTACTTATTATAATTATTTACTTATCGATAGAACGATAAATTAGTTAACGCTCTGTGGCGAGTTGATGGTCAACTCAACGCGGCGGTTTTGCTGGCGACCATAGTCGGTGCTGTTGTCCGCAACTGGGCGGGACTCGCCGTAAGCCACTACATTGATACGGTTAGAAGACACACCGCGTGCTGTTAGGTAGTTGGCTACTGAATAAGCGCGGTCACGTGATAGACCCATGTTATAAGAGGCTGAACCGCGGCTGTCTGTATGACCTGCGATGTTTACCGTGGTCTTGTTGTACTGGTTCATGGTAGAAGCCAGCTTATCAAGTGTGGGCTTGAAAGATGAGCTTAGGGTCGCATCATCAAAAGCAAAGGTGATGTTACCTGGCATGACAAGGTCGATGTTGCCTGTATTTGGGTTTTGCTCAACCGTTACGCCTGTACCTGCCATTTGCTGCTCAAGCTGCTTGGCTTGACGCTCCATGTAGTAACCGACGCCAGCACCCAATGCAGCACCGATAGCCGCATCACGGCCAGTCTTATCGCCGCCAGTCGCTTTCGATACTACCGCGCCGCCCGCTGCACCCGCTAGCGTACCTAGAGCGGTTTTGTTTAGACGCTGTTGTCCAGTGTTAGGGTCAGTGGTACAACCGCTTAATGCTAAGCCTGAAGCCACTGCCGCAATCATTAATTTGTTACGCATAATATTTCCTCTTAAGTTTAAACCATTAAAATGACAAATAAATTGTGCTTTTTATAAAGATTTTTCCATTAATCTTATTTAGGTGCTTGTATACACTCATCATCATTATGGCAATTACAATCTCATTATGTGTAATATTTTGTCACACCTATGTATGAAAAGTGCAGAATATACTATTAAAAAAGACAGGACTTTGTGCGGTTTTCTTCTGTTACGATATCTTTTACTCATGAGCCCTGATAATCATAAAAAAATTCTTTACCCACAAAATCACTTGCTCTCACGCCGACTATCAGTCTCATCTCAAAACTTGTTATCGCAAGTCACGTTTACACTCGTACACTATGAGTGCTTTCTGCTAAAATCACTTCGTATATGAACTTACTTCACCATACCTTTTGTCTTAAGCGGTGGACCATAAATATCCCAACAATACCGATTGAAAAGGATTTAGCATGCGACTGACATCTACTATCAAAAAAATACATAAGCGCAGCCCAAAGCTCGGAAAAGCGGTCTCGCTTGCGACGGCGACAGGCGTCATTGCAGCCAACAGCTTCGTTGGTAGTATTCCTTTATGGTTAATGGGCGTGGGCAAAATCATCACCGGCGCGCCGATCGCCGATAAAACCGTCATCAAAATCACCAACCACTGGATCAGTAGCAATAATGCCTTGATTGATAACATGTTGCCGCGTAAAGACTGGCGGATCAGCCTGCCCGACGACGTCAATACTGAGGGCAAATATCTGCTCATTAGCAACCATCAGTCTTGGGTCGATACCAGCATTGTCCAATACATCAGCGAAAAACGCTTGCCGCTCACACGGTTTTTTACCAAGTTTGAGCTGATTTATATCCCAATCGTGGGTCAGGCGTTTTACTTTTTAGACTTCCCAATGATGCGCCGACACTCAAAAGAAGCAGTGGCAAAAAACCCCGCCCTAAAAGGCCAAGATATCGAGGAAGCCAAACGTGCCTGCGCGTTGTTAAAAGACAAGCCCTTCACGTTGTTAAATTACCTAGAGGGCACGCGCTTTACCCAAGCCAAACACGAACAGCAAAAATCTCCTTATACACATTTGCTCAAACCACGCGCAGGCGGACTCTCTTTAGCCATCAATGCACTGGGCAGTGAGATGGATGGCCTGCTAGATATGACCATCGTGTATCCTGATGGCGTCCCTACCTACAGCGATCTGTGGAAAGGCAATATCAAACGCTTAGGCGTTGACGTCAGATACCTAGACATCCCAGCTGAGCTGTTTGCTGGGATTAAACGCGGCGGCTACGAAAACGATGAGCAAGTAAAAGCACAAATGTTTGCGTGGATTGAGCAAGTTTGGCGCGACAAAGATCAGCGCATCAGCGACATGTTAGCAGATTTTGAGCACAACCCTGCCGCTGACCATACTTCATAATACTTGAGTACTTCATAATACTTGAATGCTGCATGATGGCTAAATAGCAGCCAAATCACTGGTGGCTGGTCTTGCGCGGTGAGCCACGCTATCGGCATTCACGTATCGTTTTTATTGCAAGCGACCGATATCATAAAAGATGGGTTGTTTTTTAGTCCTATTCATTGATAATGTGAGTCATGATCCGCTGATGGTGTGATGATGGTGAGGATGTATGTATCGTACGCCGTCTATCTCACTTATGCTTTGTACCATTTATCATTTTATCATTAATAAGGTCTGACTGTGCCCGTCTCATCTACTCCTAGCTCGCAGCTGAACACAGCCCCTGTGCCCAATCAGTCAACTCGGCTACCTGATCATCCGCCGCCCAGTCGCCCCAATCGGCCGAAGCCAAACCGCGCAAAGCTGGCTTATGATATTGTGATGATCGTGGCCATCAGTATTGATCTGTTGCTGATCAGTATCGATGCGATTTTGATGAGCAATTTTAGCAGTCATGTCGCAGAGTGGCTGCGCATCAGTGAGGCGCTGCTTTGGTATCAAAACACCTTACACGACCCCTTGCGTACCGCTGGTGGCTTTTTTACGATATTTTTGATTGCAGAGCTGTTGCTACGCTGGGCGATTGCAATCAAAGACAACGTATATTATCGCTGGTTCTTTTTTCCTTTTGTGCATTGGTATGAAGTGCTTGGCTGTTTTCCGCAGCTGCGCGCGCTGCGCTTGTTTCGTGCTGTCATCATTGGTCGCCGTCTGTATCAGCTTGGCTATCAAGTACTGCCGCAGCCTTGGATCAATCGCATCAAGTTTTATATTGACCTCTTATTAGAAGAGCTGTCTGATCGCGTGATACTGACTACCATCCAAAACTTTCGGCAGCAGCTGACCAATCCTGAAACACACAAATCCTTTATCGAGTCCACGATAGCACGCAATCGTCGTGAGATAGAAGCTGCGGTACTCTCCGTCCTGCGCACAGAGCTGGTGCCCAAACTACAGGCACTAACTGCAGCCTCAGGCGGCGGCAGCATTCTCGCCCGTGAGATGGGCGGCGCTATAGAAGAAGGCTTGGCCAATACGCCTGAGCTGCGTCGTTATCTGCGCATGATACCCATCGCTGGCAGCCTGATTGAGTCACAGCTACAGCATGTCGGGCACAATATTGGGGAAAACGTCGTGTACGCCCTAAATAAACGTCTGCTAGACCCTGAGCGCTTAGATGAGTTGATGGTGGCCATTGCCAGTGGTATTGCGCAAATAGACACCGACAACAGCGCGCTGGACACTTTAGTCTCTAGTATCATCGACGACAGTTTGACGGAGTTTGAAGCACAGGTAAAAGTACAGCAGTGGAAACATCAAGACATGCTCAACCTTTGAGCGATACATTTGACCATCAGCCCAATGCCAGATAACGACTGGTATCACACAGCATCACTGAGTCATACAGCGTATGACACGACAATACATAGTACGGTAAAGACAGCGACAAGATTATCTCTTGAGGATTGATATATGACAGTTTTAGATAATGGCACCCAAGGCCCAAGCGCCGCACCAGCGTTGGCGTTTTATGGCAAGATGCTGACCTTTTCGCGTTTGCAGTTTGGCACAGATGATCTCAGTGCTATCGACGCTCAGCTTGCAGCCACACTCAGCGGTAAATCAAGCAATATCCCAGTCCTTATCGATAGCGAGGTCGAGCAGGATCTCTCTGCTTTGGTAGAGCTGCTATGGTCGTGGGGACTACAGCCCATCGGTGTCGTCACAGGTTTGCTAGACGCACAGGCGCGTGAGCTGCGTTTGGCCATTTTTCCTGCTGATGGCAAGCGTATTGAGCGCATTTTACCGACCAAAAAACCAGCGACCCAGCGTCAGCAAGTCACCGCAGACCAACCTGCTGAATCAAGCGCGGCCAGCAGTCCAGAAGACAACGCCGCGACAGATAGCACCGCTACCACTGAGACAACGCTCGCTGATGTTGCCGCTGAGACATTGGTCAGCGCTGAGCAAATCACCAGCCTTATTTATGACCAAATGCTACGCTCAGGCCAAAGCCTCAATCATGTGGGCGGCGATTTGATTTTGACCAATAGCGTCAATAGCGGCGCTGAAGCCATCACTGACAACAGCCTACACGTATATGGGCGTGCGCAAGGCCGTCTGGTAGCAGGTGCCACCGGCGACAAAGACGCGCGTATCTTCTGTCAAGTCTTTAACCCCTCATTGGTATCGGTCGCTGGCACTTACTGCCTGCGCGACAACCTACCTGAGCACGTGATCGACAAATCAGTACAAGTGCGGTTTGTCGAAGGAGAAGGTTTAGTATTTACAGTCATGGATGATGTATAGCGCTAGTAGACAAAAATGCCAGCCGCAATACCAGCAGCTCTGGCTTGTAAACGTCTGTGCAAATAAAAACATGGCTGGCGACAAATAATGCTACGATATTGGCAGTCTCGCTATAGATAATGACCGCTTTAATAGTACTGTAAGTTTATTTAACAAAACTGCTCTATGATGAATTGCTGGCTCTGCCACTATTTACCCTATTCATCAGCGCTCGCTATATCATCTATTAAGGCGTTTATGTTACGCCGGTCTATAGGCTATAGAGAGGTGCCATAGCACGAGTCATACTGGTATTGATGTTGGTATTGAACTCGGTATCGTCGTTTAGATGTAAATACACTGGCATCTGATGGTGTGCAGGGCGACTGATACAGATTGTTTACTGCCGTATAGACTTGCTATAAATTTTTGTTTATTTATGCTAGGCTACTTTCGCAGGTAGTGCTTATATTTACAGTGAACGATATAAGCGTGCGCTATTTTTTATAATAGATATCCCATTGATTCATAGGAGTGTGCCATTGTGGCGAAGATAGTTGTCATCACTTCAGGTAAAGGCGGCGTGGGCAAAACCACGACAAGTGCCTCTTTTGCCGCCGGTTTAGCATTGCGTGGTTATAAGACGGTCGTTATCGATTTTGATGTGGGTCTACGTAATCTAGACTTAATCATGGGTTGCGAAAATCGAATCGTGTACGACTTTGTCGATGTGATCAACGGCAATGCCCGTTTGTCGCAAGCGCTTGTCAAAGACAAACAGCTTGAAAACTTGTATATCCTTCCTGCCAGTCAAACGCGTGATAAAGACGCTTTGACAGATGAGGGCGTGAGCGAGGTCATGTCTGAGCTGTCTAAGCAGTTTGACTATATCATCTGCGACTCGCCTGCTGGTATCGAGCGCGGCGCGCAGCTGGCCATGTATCATGCTGATGAAGCCATCATCGTCACCAACCCTGAGATTTCCTCGGTTCGTGACTCAGATCGCATTATTGGTATTTTACAAAGTCAAACAAAAAAAGTTGCAGAAAACCAAGGCTCTGTCCGCGAGCATTTGGTCATCACGCGCTACAATCCTGAACGTGCAGCAGCAAATGAGATGATGGACATTGACACCATTTCTAATGATATTTTAAAAGTACCACTGCTCGGTGTGGTGCCCGAAAGCCACTCTGTCCTAGAAGCCTCTAACCATGGGGAGCCTGTGATTCATTATGGCGATTCAGTTGCTGGTCAATGTTATGATGACATCGTTGCCCGCTTTTTGGGTGAAGAGCGTCCGCTGCGTCATATCGATGTGAAGAAAAAGAGTCTACTACAGCGCTGGTTTGGGAGTTAATAATGAGTAAGAAAAAAGGATTTTGGAGTAGCCTATTTGGTACTGATGACAGCAGTAGTGCTGGTAGCGCCAACTTAGCCACTGAGCGTCTTAAGGTCATCGTTGCAAGCGAAAACCGCCTAAACAGTCGTCTCACCGTCGATCGCATCGAAAAAATGAAGCGTGAAATACTAGAGGTGGTCAATAAATACGTCAATGGTGTACAGATTGATGATGTCAATATCAATCATCGCTCCGAAGACAGCTTAGACGTCTTAGAAATGAACATCAATTTGCCTGAGCACAAAAGATAAGTCTGGCAGTACAGCGCCTCTTATCAGCGATTTTGTGACGCATACGAAAAAGCCCTAAGCATCTTACTTAGGGCTTTTCTATGTGGCAATCTGACGGATGACTTTTAGCAAGTGATATGACATTACTCATATGAGACGAGCTTCTGTTATACCTCGTTGCGTCAGTCCATCGTCTATGCCATCCACACCGCATGCACTTAGCATTGATGCTCAGTGCGCTTATTTCATACGAGCGAGCAGGTTGTCTTTTTTGACAAACTGATGATACAACGCTGCAGCGATATGTAGCAATGTAAAGCCGATAATCATCGGCCAAATGATATCGGTATGCATGTCATTAAAAAAACGCGCCAAGCTTCTATCTGGTGTGACAAACACCGGAATCTGAAACAAACCAAAAATATCTACCGGTCTGCCACCATATACAGACATCAACAAACCCGCCAACGGCATCGCGATCAATGTGGCATACAAGGCAAAGTGCGACAATTTAGAGACCCACAACTGCCAAGCTGGCATGGGCAGTGCTGGCGGCGCTTTGGTAAAGACACGGTTAATCACCCGCGCAATCATCCAAAACAATAAACTGACCCCAAACGCCTTATGCAAGCCGATATAAAGATTGCTATCGAGGTTTTCGTATAACAATATCAGAAGCCAAGTGATTAGCAATAAAACCGCACTAATCCAATGAAACACGCGACTAGTGACTGACCACTTGGACATATTTGACTGTGTGTTATTCATGAGCTGCTCTATTACCCTTATCGCTATTTATGACAGTGATTGGTTGGCAATGCACACAAGAAAAACGAATAGCCGTAGGTTTGTATCTATTTTAAAACCGATTAACGATACCAACCGAACGCTAGCTGTCCATCTCAACCAACTGATGCGCGATTTTTTCTAAATCAGGCACCACATAAACGGTGTCCTCAATCATCACTGTTTGAAAAAGGTAGGATAGCATACCCTCCGCCGTAAAGCGTCCCTCAGCGTTAATTTTATCCGCGCTGTCAGAGTCGGCAAAATACGCCTGCCTATCTGTATCCTTCACATCAGAGATGCCCACTTGGCGCTGATACAATTGACCTGACGTCTGGAGCGCCATGCGGTGCTCTATGGTGTTACCTTCTAGTATAATTATCTTATCAGGCGTTTGTTCTTGCGTAAGCAGATCAAACACAGGCAATACTTGCTGCTGCCAATAATAGCTGGAGGCGCGATCATGAGTGTCCTCAATGCTCAAAATCAGACCGCTTGGAATAATCCAATCAGGCTGATTAAAAGCGGGAACAAAAGTGACATCCAGCATACCGTGGTTTGTGGTCAGCAAGCTGACTGCTTCAAACGAGTGTCGTAAAATTTGTTTCATACATCGCTCACAGTAAGTTAACGCAAAGAGGCCGTCGCCTTTTCACTAATATAGTCAGTAAGTTTTTGTGCCAATTGGACAGGGCTGCCAATAAAGCCGCAATAACCTGAATCAATGATGGCCTGCGGTTGGCTCGGACAAGCACTCAAGCTTGGCTCTTGTGCCCATAATTGACTGTCATTATCTTGAATAAGATCCAAGTATTGCGAGCCATCATCACCCATACCTGAAAATATGATGTTGATAAGCTCACTGCCGTACACATCGCTGGTGTTTTTTAAAATCTGGCCAATAGCTGGTTTGTATTCACCATCCCAAGGCTGCTCTAGCAGTATCACCCGCCCAGTAGAGTCACAGACTATCTGCTTGTCTATAGGGGCTATCAGACATTGACCAGCTCGCAGACGCTGCGATGAGGTGATGACCTGACAGCGCCACTCGTTGTGGCGATTTAAAATACGTGGCAGCGTACCAATCATGGTTTGGTTAAAATGATGCGCGAGTAAAATACAAATCGGTAGCGTGGGCGATAAGTTATCCAAAAACTCTTTTACCGCGCTCGGCCCACCCATAGAGGCACCCAAAAACACCACATAATGCCAGTCGTTATCAGTATCATCGCTTTTATAGACAGGCGTATGCACCAACACGGGCAATGCCAGCATCTGCGCCAGCTTACGCTTTAGTTTACGCTGCCATTTAGCATACAGCTGCGCTTCATTGAGATAAGGGGCTTGACTAAATCCCACCAGCACGGCGGCAGGTTTGGAAGCAGCCGTCACCGTCGCCATATCATCATCATAGTCGCTATCGATCAGCCAAATGTCTATTTCGGCCTCAAAAAGTGCGGTTTTTTTTTGCAATTGCGCGCGCGATACACAGTCTATTAGTGCAAAACCGCAGCTACGAACTGTGTCTGAAAACGCCATGCGCTGATGATGGTCTTCGGCCACCACCAGCACCTTTATATTTGCTTTTGTCTTCCCTGTTAGTGCCAAAACACCTGCATTATCCTTCATAAGTTAAGCTGACCTCATCGCCCAGCAGTCTCTGGATTTTATTAAGCAGCTGTTTTTCTTGGAACGGTTTGCCCATATAGTCATTTACCCCAATCTCTAAGGCGCGCTGACGATGCTTTTCACCAGTACGCGAGGTGATCATAATGATTGGAATATGCTGTAAGCGCTGGTTGTTTCTGACTTGTGTTGCCACCTCAAAGCCATCCATCCGCGGCATCTCAATATCGAGCAATATCATATCTGGCGTGGTTTCTTGTAGTATTTCGATAGCATCGATACCATCTTTGGCAAGTGCTACATTGAAACCTTGACGCTCTAAGAAGCGAGAGGTCACTTTACGTACCGTGACTGAGTCATCCACCACCAGTACTGTCGGTTTTGACTGAATGCCGCTAGGCTTGGTCACGTTTTTGACTCTTGGGGCATTTCGCATTAGGGCAATCAAGTCCAAAATCGGCATGACCGAGCCATCACCCATGATGGTCGCCGCCGAAACGCCTGAGAGGTTGGATAGCTGCTGTCCCAGTGGTTTGACGACCACTTCAATACGCGAGCCTGCAATCTGATCGACCTGTAAGGCGATGTTTTGTCCCGTGCGGTTTTTGATGATAATCAGGGGTAGGCTAGTGTTGGTATTGACCATCAGCTCGTTGAGCTTATTACCCGAGAGAATCTCGTTGAGATAACGCACGCGGTAATCATTCCCTTCAAACGCTAACGTGGCGTCGTTGGACTGATAATACTCATAAAGTTTTTCTGGGTTGATACGCACCACACGCTCGATCTGCACCAGTGGAATGGCATAGTAGCGATCGGCTGCACGTACGACCAGCGCATCAGACACGGCAACTGTCAGTGGTAAGCGCATGGTAAAGCGTGACCCTTTGCCCAGCTCCGACACCACGGTGACCGCCCCGCCCAACTGGCGAATCTCACTGATCACCACATCCATACCAACGCCGCGGCCTGAGATTTGCGTCACTTGCTTACTGGTACTCAAGCCGGCATTAAAGATATATTGCATGATATCGACATCAGTCAGGCTATCGTCATTGGCATCGATAAGGCCTTGAGAAATGGCTTTGTTGCGTACAGCTTCTACATCGATACCGCGGCCATCATCCGATAACTGAATGACGACCTCACTCCCTTCACGGTGCACCTCTAAAGTGATATGCCCGCTACGCTCTTTGCCTGCTTTGAGTCGAGCCGAGGTGTTTTCGATACCGTGGTCGACAGCGTTACGCAGCATGTGCTCAAGCGGTGAGGTAATCCGCTCCAAAATGGTTCTATCCATCTCATCATCAGCGTTGATAATGGTCAATTCTACAGATTTATTAAGCTCGTTTGCAGTCTGACGGACGACACGCTCCAGACGCGGGGTCAAGCGCGTAAACGGCACCATACGCGAATTCATCAAACCGTCCTGTAGCTCGGTTTGTGTACGTGCCAGCTGCAGCAGCAAGCTTTCGCTATCACGGGTTTTTTCTAATAAAGTGTGGTTAATATCGACCAAATCCGAGGCCGACTCTGACAATGATTTGGACAGCTGATTGAGTGACGAGTACTGATCCATCTCCAACGGGTCAAAGCCTTCATCATTAATCAGCTCGTCATCGATTTGCGACAAGATCTGCGCTTCAAGCTCCGTCTCCATACGGCGCAGCTGATCGGCCAAGCGCTGTACGGTAATGCCCATCTCTTCGATACTGTTGGTCAAGCTGCTCATACCCATATCGATACGAGCACGGTTGATCGCAGACTCACCCGATAGGTTGATCATATGCTCAATCAAGCCACCTGAGATACGAATCATCTCATTGCTGCTGGTGCTCTGCTCTTCCTCATCAGTCTCTGCAAACATCGATGGCATCTGACTGATGTCTTTTTCTAGATATTGTGAATCTTGTGCTTCTTTTGCCAGCAAGATCGCAGTACGCTGTGCTTGCAGCGACTCTTTTGGTACTTGTTTTAGGCCATTAGGGTTTTTACCAAACTGCTGTAGCGCTTCAATCAGTAGCGTCGGCGTTGGCGGGTTGACCTGTAGGCTTAGCATAAATACCGCATCTGCCAGCCAGTCGTGACAAGCAACGATCAATGCCTGAGCTTTTTCGGTTGCAGGACGGCGACGGCTGGCAAAGTTTTTATACGTCGCTTCTAGCTCATAAGCTAGGTCAGCGATGCCGCTGGCGCCGACCATTTTGGCACCACCTGTGATGGTGTGCAGATCACGCTGTAGCGACTGTAACGCCACGGTATCTTCGGCATCTTGTAAAAACACTTGCAAGTGTCGGTTTTGGTTGGTCAGCTCTTCTGCTTCTTCTAAAAACACCGCCAGAAGATCAGGATCAGGTAAGCCATTGGCCCATGATTGCTTGATCATGGTATCTAAGCTGACCGTGTCTGCTACTTCATGGCTCTGCTGGGTATTGTCAGCCTGTGCTTGGGTGTCGGCGTCGAAGTGGTTGGTTGGTGCTGGTATGATCAGCTCAACCACCGCTGGCAATGTGTCTACTTTTTCAAACTGTTGTAACTGTTCAATCAGTTCTGTAGCAAAAAACGACTGCTGATGGCGAACGATATGCATGACTTGCAATGACATGGTGTCCTGCACCATTTGCATAATCTTTAGCCACTGTGCGGTTGGTGTTTTCCTGTTTTCTACAAAGGCTTCATAAATGCTCTCCGCCTCGTGGGTCAGGTCGCCAATACTGCTAATACCCGCCATTCTTGCGCCACCTTTGATGGTGTGTAGGTGACGCTGCAATACTTTAAGCGCGTTGATATTGGTGATATCGGCGCGCCACTTATTAAAGCTTTCATCCAGCGCGTCATCTAGCTCTTGCGCTTCTTCTAAGAAGATCTCAAGCAGCTCTACATCGGTATCGATCGGTTCAAGCTGCAGCTCGGGTGCAGCAACCGTGCGAACCATCGACTCAGCATCATCGCCATCATCGAAGCCAGCAAGCGCCTGCAACTCATGTAGCACTTGCGGATCGACTTTTAATGAAGTGCTGCCAGCGAGTGCATCAAACAATCCGACCAATTGCGCGTGGCCAGCGAGTAATACCGCCTGCACCTCTGCTTGTTTTGCCGATTCCGGATGCCGCTGTAGATAAGCATAAGCGTGCGCCAAACCGCCAAGGATAGCAGTGAATTTTGGAAATTCTTGGGCTTTATTGGTGAGGTATTTGATTTGGCGAATTTGCTGCTCTATATAGCGCTGAGCCTGCGAGATATCCCCCTGACTTAGCGCCTCCTCTAGCTCCCACTCAGCGTCTAATAACTTATCAATATTGTCATCCAACAACTGCTCAATCGTTGGCTTATTGTCGGAGGCCGTCTGATCGTCATGGATGAGATACTGCTCACCAAGCATGGCTTGCAATGACGCAATATCTTGCTGGCTTTGGGCATCTTCCACCGAGACATCAGATTGTTGAACGTTTTGCTTATAATTCGTTAGATAGCCATTGATCAGCATAGCTGACCGTGCCAACGCCTCTAAATGCAGCGGCGTCATCGCGGTATCTTGCTGTTGTAGCAACTCTAAACTATGCTCTATCGTCGCACTCACGTCACTGATCGCCGCTAACGCACTAGAGCCTGATGCGCCGCGCAGCGTATGAAAGGCTCGTACAATCTCATCGGTCACCTCAATCTGAGGCTGATCTCGATGCGTGGCAACAAACTGCTCAATGTCTTGTAATAACGCTTCGGCTTCATCGATGAAAATCTCACAGAAGGCTTGCTCTTCTTCGCTCTGCGGCGTCAAAATCACCGGTGCTTCTGCCATCATTTCATTGACAGAGGTAAGCGATTGCAAGGTACTATCTATCTCTATGGTCGCTACAGCGTCCCTTGCGGCACTGTCATGACTGTCATCACCATCTTCATAGTCGCTCGCAGCCTCAATCTCATCGGCATCAGTCTCATCCCACCGCTCTGAAGCTAAGGCCAAGTCGTCTTTGTGAATATCAGACGCAGGCGTACTACCCGTTTGCGCCAGTAAGGCTGGGTAACTAAAGTCCTGAGATTTTTGTTTGCTATAGGCGTTTGCACAGGCAATCCATAACGGTATCAGTGCTGGATACTCTTGACCACCTTGCTCAAAGGTAGCGAGCATCGCTGGGTAAGCGGCTAATACATCAGCCATTAGCTGAGTGATATCTGCTGTCACCCCAATACTGCGATCTAGCACACGATTGAGCATATTTTCAATGGCCCAAGCCAGCTCAGCGCTATAGTTGGCCCCGACCATACGGCCTGAGCCTTTTAGGGTATGGAAGCCGCGGCGAATATCTGTCAAGGCATCTAGGTCAGTAGGAGACATGCGCCAGTTTTCATACAAAGGCACGATTTCGCTCAATACCTCATCGGCCTCTTCGATAAATATCTCTTTAATATCAGGATCTGCATCATTGGCATCGGCTGGTAGCTGCTCAGTATCTAGCATAAAGGGCGCAAGCACTGCTGGAACCTCAAGATCAAACAAAGATACCGTTTCGCCGCGCGCTTCGGTATCGGCTATATCCATACCGATCTCATCAGACGCAGCGGCATCATTACTCTGTGATGCAGCGACGTCAGCTGCCGCGCGCGCTTCATCAGCCAGCATTTCCGTCTCAGTCACTGACTCGGTGTCAAAGATGGCCAATCCAGCGTCGACAGGTTGTCCGGTCAATAGATTACGGCTTTGCAGTATTGTGATAGCAGGATCCACACTTGGCGGCCGTTTGGCTTGAAAGTCGGCGACCAGAGTGGGCAGATGCGTTGTGGTTTGCGTGACCAGTGTTACCACGTCTTCGGTGACGGGCAAGGTTTTGTCCAACAATCGATTCAGCAAGTTTTCGATAGACCAAGCCATCTCACTGATACTAAAAGCCCCCACCATGCGCCCTGAACCTTTTAGAGTATGAAAACCTCTACGCACTTCTGTCAAGGGTGTCAAATCCTGTGAGTCTTGCTGCCAAATAGGCAAAAAGTCTTTTAAATCAGCGATCACTTCTGTGACTTCTTCGATAAATATCTCGCGGATATCGGCATCTGCCTCAAAGCTATCAGGCTGCAGCTGCGTACGAACCTCGGCCAATGCCTCACTATCCTTATGCATAGCGCTGTCATCGTGCACGTTGTCATCACGCACGTTATCATCCTCTGGCGCATCATCGGATGGCTGAGCAGATAGATCATGACTGGCAGGAGCAATCTCACCGCTGTCATCATAGCGCAGCACGTCAGTTGCGGCAGGTGTCTGGGTATGAAAAGTATCACTAACCATCTCTGGTGCCTCAATATAAGCATCAAGCAGTGCTTCTGCTCTGGCCGTATGCTCACTTGCGAGCGTTAATAGTTGTTGGTCAAAAACCTGCTGAGCCAGATAATCTAACAACAGCTCAATTGACGTCAGTGCTTCCGCCAAGGCTTGCGTCACATCCCAGCTCAGCGCATCAATCTCATGCATTTTTAGCTGGCTAAAGATATGCGCAATCTGATCGGTGGTTTGGCATATCGTTGGCAACCCCATATCATCAAAGGCTTGACCGATTTTTGCAAAGTCAGCAGTCGTCGGTAGCAGCTGCACTTCTTGACGTTGTATATACTCATTAAAGTTTTGTTTGACGTCTTCGACAGCGATGCGCAGCTCACGCAGCTCTTCACCCGCCGACACAGCATCAGCACTTGTGACGGGTTGCTCGTTGGCACTGGCAAGTACATCAGAAAAAGGAACAAACGCGGCGGCCTCACCAATCTTTTGCGAGATTACTTGCTCCGTATTGTAAATGGCGCTATATAGCTCTTGCAGCTTTTGTTCAATTTGCCATTGTACTTGGGTCAGCGCCGCCTCAGACGCAAGCGCTTGCTCTATCTCGGTCAGTATTTCTGCCACTTGTGCGGCATAATATGTCCAACCACGCCCCTCCAGCTGGGTTTGTATCTTTTGCAGCGGATATAACAGTGTGGTTGGCTTGTCTAAATGAAAAACCAAAGTCTCAAGCTCACTCAATATACGCGGTAAAAAACGCGACTCTACCGCCGAGCTTTGGGGCAAGTTGCTCAGTAGCGACTGCGTATTGTCACTGCTTTGGTCGAGACCACTTAGCTCGATATAAATATTGGTTATAAGGCTGTTGATGGCACTTGGCACAGGCGGTGTTTGCTGCACAAAAGCGTCAATGATCTGCTCAAGCTCGCTTAACAGAGGGGCATACTGCTGAGGCAACGGAGCGGTATTTTGCGCAAGCTCACTAAACCACAGCTCGGTCAAGTACCAAAGCCGCTGCAAGTCTTCCTCTTGGCTCGTCTGCCGCAGGTATTGGCTGACTTTTTCTAGCGGGGTTAATAACGGCGGCTGATTACTATTAGCACTTAACAGCACCTGTACTTGTTGTCGCCAGACGAGCAATAACTGCTGGTATTGCTGCTCGTCTAGATGCTCGGTGACGTCATCTGTTCGCACAGGTACGGCCAGCTCAAACCCATCCACAGCCGCATCTGTGTCAGTTTTTTGATGCAATTCGCCCTGCTGAATAGCGCTGGATGCCAATGATGACCCACTAGCCGCTCCCAATTGCGTTAGCACCTCAAGCAGTTGCTCCGCGGCAGCCGTGATTGGGGCGA
The DNA here is from genome assembly GCF_017498075.1 of Psychrobacter halodurans. Classification (NCBI taxonomy): domain Bacteria; kingdom Pseudomonadati; phylum Pseudomonadota; class Gammaproteobacteria; order Moraxellales; family Moraxellaceae; genus Psychrobacter; species Psychrobacter halodurans. The sequence continues at coordinate 5,262 of NZ_JAGBKN010000022.1, read as the reverse complement.
CATGGTGACTGCCAATGCGAGCATACTGATTTAGCGCTCGCTGCAACAATCGGTGCGCAAGCTGACCCACGCGGCGCGCCTCGCTAGCTAGGCCATCGCGGCCACCAACTTCTGCTAATGCGCTGAGCTTGTATGCCAGATCAGCCAATGCCGGCAGATTGCTCATGATGAGCGCGCCACCGAGCTGATGATAGGGCGCGACCATGTGCTCATAATTGATGGGATCAGCGTCTAATTGCCAGCCATCCGATACCTGTGATAATTGCTGATTAAACAGAGGGAGCAACCACTCAAGCGTCACTATGTCATTGGGCTGGTTTTTCATAGGGTCATCCTAACTCGTCTAGGCACTAATTTTGCCACTCATGAAGGCACGGGGTTTAAGTGTTGGTCTTTTGCCACACATTAACCTGTGGGTGCGCAATACGGCGCATATTTGCAGGACGCCAAAACAGCGCCTCACCCGGAGCCAATACAATGTATCCACCGGGATCACACTGCGCTGACAGCCGCGCCAAAATATCACGCTGATCAAATTTGCGAAAATACAGCAGCATGTTTTGGCAAATAATCACCTGCTGCAGATGTGGCGTGGGTGGTTGCTGCTCGATAATATTATGTAAAGCAAAGCTTACGTGTGATTGCAGCGTTGGGGCAACTTGCCACGATGTCTGTAGCGCTGTAGCGGGCATCGCGGTATCTGCCAAGCTCGATGTAGGCGTTGGGCGGTTTGCTGATAACGGATACACATACGGCTGACAGTGCTGCGGAATCAAGGCCTGCTGACGTTTGTCATATTGCGCCAACCGTGCTTTTGCCAGTGCTTGTTCACTAACGTCAGTGCCTAATATCGCAAACCTCGTCATCTGCTGCGCCGCCAGACTCATGGCCAGCGACCACGCTTCTTGCCCACCGGCGCAGCCCACACTCCAAATACGAAACAACTTATCTACGCCGCTTATTCCATCAGCGCTTACCCTATCAGCTTTTAAGACTCGGCGCTGATGCTCGGCGGCGCACTGGGTCACAAAATCTATCGAAGGTTGATGTCGAAAAAAACGGCTTTCGTGGATAAGTACTTTGTCCAGCAGCTGTTGACGCAGCGCATTGCTTTTGGGCAGCTGATACCATAGCTGCTTGGCGCTTAAGCCCTGCGACTGGGCGGTATGGTCAATCGCATTTTTTAACCATTTTAGCTGGGCAGCTGGTAGTACAAAGCCCGTTTCATGCTCTATATACCGCTGCCATTGCTGCGCATCAAAATGATCGTTTTGCATTACCGTCTTACCCAGCGCAGCGCTGCTTGCTTTAACAAAGCTGCGGGTTGGTTGATTAAGCTCGTTCACATGACCTGCTATCATTGTTATGCACCGTTACTGCACCTGTTTGCCGACTCAGGCTCTGGCACCAAATACTTATCAGACGCTCTCTGATAAGGCCTCTTCAGACTCTAGCATATCAGCGTCCAACAACTCATCGTCATTTGAGATTTTAAACCCAGTGACAGACTCTTGTAGTGCGGCTGCCATCTCACTCAGCTCACCGATAGAACGCGCGGTCGCCATGGTACCTGATGAGGTCTGTGACGTGATGTCTTGAATGACGTTCATGGTATGTGAGATATGGCCTGCAGATTCAGCTTGCTGCAATGCCGCGTTTGAGATGTTTTGGATCAAATCAGCGAGCGTGTTTGAAACACTTTGCACTTCTTCTAGTGCCTCACCGGCGTCTTTTGCCAGACGTGCACCGCGTACGACTTCAGAGGTCGTTGATTCCATCGAAACGACCGCCTCATTTGTATCTGCCTGAATGGTTTTTACCAGTGTTTCGATCTGCTTGGTCGCATTGGCTGAACGCTCAGCGAGACGCTGAACCTCGTCAGCAACGACCGCAAAGCCTCGGCCTGCCTCACCTGCCATCGACGCCTGAATGGCCGCGTTCAAGGCCAAAACGTTGGTCTGATCGGCAATATCATTAATCAAGCTAACGATATCGCCAATCTCTTGTGACGACTCACCCAAGCGCTTGATACGCTTTGAGGTTTCTTGAATCTGATCACGAATCACGTTCATACCTTCGATAGAGCGCTGTACCACCTCGGCTCCATTATAGGCAATGGCAACTGAGCGCTGGGCCACGGTCGCTGACTCTGAGGCGTTATTCGACACTTGGTCAATCGACACCGTCATCTCATTAATCGCCGCCGACACGCCAGCGATCTCTTGTGCTTGGTGCTCAGAGGCTTCGGCCAGCTCTACAGCGTTCATCTGTGTTTGCTCTGAGGATTGCGAGACGCGCTCAGCGGTACTGTTAATGACCAGTACCAGCTGACGCAGCTGGTCGATGGCAAAGTTTACTGAGTCGGCAATCGCCCCTGTAAAGTCTTCTGATACAGTCGCATTGACGGTCAAGTCCCCTTCTGCCAAATCGCCTAGCTCATCGAGTAGACGCAAAATAGCGATCTGGTTACGCTCATTTTCCTCTTGGATTTGACGAGCACGCTCAGACTCCGCCTCGGCTTCTTGACGGCGACGTAGGGTCTCTTTTTCGATCAAGATACGCTCTGAGCCGCCCCGTTGTTTTAAGATTTTATATAAGGCAAAGAAAATACCTAGCATGCCTATGATCAACACCACCACAGGCAGAATGACCGATTGATTAAAGTCAGAGAAGTACTGACTCACTGACGATACAGAGTTGCCTAGCCAAATCAAACAAGCCACGCTTATCGCCACAAACAGAACCAGCAATAAATTCCATTCACTATAGGCATCTTTGCCATCCGCTGTGGTTTTGGGCGTACCAGCTACAGGTTTTTTTATAACATCACTCATCTTACGTATTCCTTTCAAACAATCGTCAAAGTCTTATCGTGACTGACTTTGACAATCTTATTGTTATCAAAACAATGATCAACAAAGCCTGTATGAATGCTGACATCCAACCGCGTCATGTCAGTCGCTAATCCTCTGTCTTTATGGATGAGACAGATTCTGTATTATCGACAGTTATATTGCCGCATCGCTATACTGCAAATCCTGCGCTAGTAAGCTTGGCATGAAGACATACCAATCTTGCTCATTTTTATAAAACTTACCGTGATTATAAGGCGCAAATGGCGAGCTTGGCTCGATGGCCTCGGCGCGATATTGGTCACTGGTAAACTGTTCGATACCGATCACCTGATCGACGAGCAAACCTGAAAACAGGTTGTCGTGATCGATGACAATGACCTTACGCTGACTCATTTGTGCCACACGGCTAGGTACTTGTAAAAATTGTGACAAATCCGTGAGCGGTAATAAACGACCACGGATATTGGCAATACCTAGCATCCAAGGCTTCACTAAGGGTAAACTGGTATATTCTGGCATGGCCAACACCTCCGATACCTGACCCATTGGTGCCACCAAACGCTGTCCGCCAATCTCAAATACCACACCTTGCCAGTCATATTCTTGCCCACTGCGGCGACCACTTTTGCGCGCGCGTGCCAGATCTGCTAGACGCAGAAGCTCAATAAACCCTTTGGAAGCCACAAGCTACTCCATTACTCGACGAATGATATTGACCAAGCTGCTCTCATCAATCGGTTTGGTCATATACTCTTTAGCGCCTTGACGCTTACCCCACACACGGTCTGTTTCTTGGTTTTTGGTACTGATCATGATCACTGGGATATGGGCGGTGGTTTTGCCGCGAGTGATCTTGCGGGTCGCCTGAAAACCATTCATCTCTGGCATCACCACATCCATCAAAATCACATCTGGCAGATGATCTGCTGCCATCTGACAGCCCTGCTCCCCATTGGTCGCCTCCAACACTTGAAAGTTGTTTTTGGAGAGCATGTCGCGAAATTTCGCCATTTCAGATGGCGAGTCGTCAATGACTAAGACGGTAGTCATAGGATTTTCCTTTATTTACGAAGATATCCATTTGGATATACAAATATATTATAAAGACCAACTGCTAAAGCCTGTGCTCCAAATACTTATGGCCACACGCCTCTCACCGCAGTGGTTACTCGTTGTCAAGCGGCTAGCAACAGCCGTACGTGATATCAAAACCTGCAAAAAATGTCTGCGAAAAACGTCTGTACAAAATATGCCACGCTCAAAGACTGTCTGGCACATTTATTTTGACCCTTTGTCTAGCGATATTGGTTGATCGCGTCAAACAGCTCGTCTTTACTAAATGGCTTGGTCAGATACTCATCAGAGCCCACGATACGGCCGCGTGCTTTATCAAACAAACCGTCTTTAGATGACAACATGATTACAGGCTTGTCGGCATAATCAGGGTTGTTTTTGATCAAAGCACAGGTTTGATAACCATCTAAACGTGGCATCATAATATCCACAAAAATAATATCGGGATTGTTATCGACAATCTTTGCAAGTGCATCAAAGCCATCAATAGCAGTTACAACTTCGCAGCCAGCCTTTTGTAACAAGGTTTCTGCAGTACGGCGAATGGTTTTGGAATCATCAATCACCATCACTTTTAAGCCATCAAAATTATTTTCCATTCTCATTGTCCTATGAACGACTATGGGTTTGTCACGCGATCTATCAACACAGCTGTTAGGGTGTTCTCAATTGATCATTTATTGATTATGGGCTTGAGACGACCCCTGCCATCTATCTATATCGTAGCGGACCTATCTTTTCTTTTATGAGTATCTGGCTTTTATCAGTCCTGAGCAAAAGTAGCCCCGCCATCTGGGTCATGATAGGCAGTTTATGATGGCTGAATCGATTGACGTTGAATCCTACACTCTCTCGACCACTGTGCTTAGCATATCGCCAGATAAAGGTATCTTAATGCATAAAAAACATTAAAGCACTTTGCCACAAACTACCGTCATCCTACTTTTTGATAAAAACAGGGCTAAAAATCCATCAACTTCATGATATTTCTGCATTATATAGAATCAATTCCCATATTGCTGGATAATTTTCGATTGTGATAAAAATGTATCAATATATTTTGTTATGTTTGTTTTAGCACAGTTGTTCATGCATTTCCAGTGATTGACAAATTAATGTTCAGACTGACCAGTCTCCTAGCTAAGAACTTAAAGATCTACCTATAGTCATACTCCAGTCATGCTTCTATCAGCAGGTTGTTGTCAGCTTGTATGGCTTAGCATTTGGCAGTTATGATTGTATAGTGAGTTCAGTATAAAAACGATACAGTGGGACTGGGATAAATTTTACGCAGCCTCTGTCGGCGCAGGCACAGCACGCAAGGAAAATTTAT